>CBFGQE010000285.1:0-4697 GCA_965650815.1 uncultured bacterium | reverse complement strand
TGAACGCGCGGGTGCCCTTCCGCGAATCGGACCTGGCCACGACGCCGATCTCCCCCTACGCCGCGAGCAAGCTCGCCTGCGAGGCGCTGGGCCACGTGTATCACCACGTCCACGGCATAGATGTGGCGATGCTGCGGCTCTTCACCGTTTACGGGCCGCGCCAGCGTCCCGATCTCGCCATCTCCAAGTTTGCCCGGCTGATCCGCGACGGGAAGCCGGTGCCGGTCTTCGGCGACGGTTCCACGGCCCGCGACTACACCTACGTCGAGGACACGGTGGACGGCATCCTGGCCTGCACCCGGCAGCAGTTTGGCTACGAGATCTTCAACCTCGGCGAGAGCGACACGGTGACGTTGGCTCGGATGATCGGCCTGTTGGAAACGGCGCTGGGCAAAGCCGCCATCCTCGACCGACAACCGATGCAGCCGGGCGACATGCCGCTGACCTTTGCGGACATTTCCAAGGCCAAAGTCCGGCTCGGCTATGAACCGAGGATCAAGGTGGAGGAAGGGATTCCGCAGTTTGTGGAGTGGTTTCGGAAGCAGCCGTTGCTGGAGCATTGACGCCGAAGACCCACCCCTGACCCCTCCGAGGAAGGGAACTGGAACGCGTGTTCGGCGGTCGCTTGGCGCTCTGCTTTATCCCTTCCTTGGAGGGGTCGGGGGTGGGTCGGCGACAATCGGACGGAAAGCCGCCCACTTCCAATCTCCAGCTTCTGTCTTACAGCCCGCTGGGATGGTCGAGGAATTCCCACGGCACTTTGAAGCGCTTGGACAACGCCTCCGCCAAGGCCTTCACGCCGAACGTCTCGGTCGCGTAGTGGCCGCCGTGGAGGACGTTCAGCTCCAGTTCTTCGGCCAGGGGAAACGTCCAGTGCGGGCCTTCGCCGGTGATGAAGGTGTCCACGCCTTCGCTGGCCGCCTGCTTCAATTCCCCGCCTGCGCCGCCGCTGCAAATGCCCACGACACGGACGGCCTCCGCACCTCCGGCCAGCACCTTGACCTGCCCGCCGAGCAGGGCGTCCAATCGGGAGACGAGCTGTGAACGCGTGGTCTTGGTCGCAGCTTTCCAGCCGAGGAACTGGCCTTTGCTGGAGAGGAACGGCGTCAGCTTTTTCAGGCCGAGACCGGCGGCGATGCGGGCGTTGTTGCCGAGTTGGGGGTGGAGATCGAGCGGCAGGTGCGAGCTGTAAACCGCGAGGTTGTGGTCGAGCAGCAGGCGGAGCAGTTCGTAGCGTTTGCCCGTCCAGGGAACGGTCGATGACCAGAAGAGCCCATGATGGACGACCAACAGATCCGCCTTGGCGGCGATGGCCATGCGAACCGTGGCGAGAGACGCATCCACAGCGGCGGCGATGCGCGTCACGCGGCCGTTGTTCTCCACCTGGAGACCGTTCTTCGCCCCGTCGTAGTCGGTGATCTCCGAGGTGCGGAGCGTGCGGTCGCAGTGCGCGACGATCTGCTGGAGCGAAGCGGCGGGCATGGGATCAATAGGCTCCGGCCCCGGCGGCCACTCCCTTGACGATAGCGATCCCGGCCGAGGTGCCGAGGCGGGTCGCGCCCGCTTCGATCATGGCCAGCGCGGTCTGAGTGTCGCGGATGCCGCCGGAGGCTTTCACGCCGAACTTCTCGCCGACGTGCTGGCGGAGGAGTTTGACGTCGTCCAACGTCGCGCCGCCGGTGCTGAAGCCCGTGGAGGTCTTGATGAAGGCGGCACCGGATTCGACCACCAGACCGCAGACACGGATCTTCTCCTCTTCCGTCAAAAGGCAGGTCTCTATGATGACCTTCACCGGGCGTTCATCCGCCGCTTCCACCACGTCGCGCAGCTCGCGCAGGACATAGGCGTCGTCGCCTTCCTTGAGTTTGGCGATGTTGAGCACCAGATCGATCTCCTCGGCCCCGTGGTCGATGGCCACCTCGGTCTCGTAGCGCTTAACGTCGGAATCCATCGCGCCGAGCGGGAAGCCGACCACGGCGGCGACCTTCACCCCGGAGTCCTCGACCAGCGAACGGGCCAGTTCGACGCGCGAGCCGTTGACGCAGACGCTGTAGAAGCCGTGCTCGACCGCCTCGCGGCAGAGCTTCTCGATGTCGGCGCGTTGGGCGTCGGGTTTCAGCAGGGTGTGATCGATGTAGCGGGCCAGTTCCTTCGGGTCCGAGAGGTTCGACATGGCCCGTGTTTACGGGCTGGACGCGCCGGTGGGGAGAAAATTTCAGTTGCCGGACGGGGATCAATCGTTACTTTGCGCGGCTCCTAGTCAAACAAAGGCTACTTCCTTGAACAGCGATTACGTCAGACAGGCCCAGGCGAAGGTTGGCAACCCCAACGTTCTCATCAACCTCGTTTCCCGCCGCGTGCGCCAGCTCAACGGCGGCGGTGGCAACAGCCGTCCCCTCATCGCCGACACGGCGACGCTGGGCGTGGCCGACATCGCCCTGCTGGAGATCATCGAGGGCAAGATGGGCTGGAGCGCCGACGGCATCCCCGAGGTGAACCCGTCCCCGACCGTGGCGTCCTGAGGGTTGATCCCGCACCCCGGATCGCTTTGATTTCAAGCCGCAGGTGCGAGCCTGCGGCTTTTTCGTATCCATGTCCGACATCATCACCAACTCCAAGGCTCGCCGGGACTATCATGTCTTGGAGACCTATGAGTGCGGCATCGTGCTCCACGGCACGGAGGTGAAGGCCCTGCGCGCGGGCAAGGCCCAGATCGCCGACGCCTTCGCCCGGGTGGAGAACGACGAAGTGTGGCTCTACAATGCCCACATCGACGAATACGCCCAAGGCAACCGCGAGAACCACGTGCCCAAGGCTCCCCGCAAGCTGCTGCTGCACCGGGCGGAAATCCGGAAGCTCGCCGAACAGGGTTCGGTCAAGGGCCGGGCGCTGGTGCCGCTCTCCTTCCGCTGGAGCAAGAGCCGGGTGAAGGTCGTGCTCGCCGTAGGCGAGGGCAAAGCCCAGTTCGACAAGCGCGAGGATCTCAAGCAACGCGAAGCCGACCGGGAGATGAAGCGGGCCGCGATGCACCGCTTGAAGCGCGGCTGAGGCGGTTGGGCGTTGTCCGAGGGGGAAGAGGGGGATGGCTTCCGATCAACCCTGGCTTTTGGCCAAACGAAAAAAAGGGGCGCCCCCTTTCGGGCGGCGCCCCACACACGGTTCGCAACCAAATCTTACTTCGCGGCGACGGGCTTCTTCCAGGTGCGCTTCGGCGCCTTGGTGACGAGGCCCTTCTTGATGGCCTTGGCCGTCACGCGGACGTAGCGGACCTCGCCGTCGATGACCGCCTTGACCCGTTGGAGGTTCGGGAAGAAACGGCGCTTCGTGACGGCGGTCACGTGCGTGCCGATGCCGCCCTCTTTCTTGGCCTTACCGCTGCGCCAAATCTTGCTGCCCTTGATGGGGCGCGTTCCAGTCAGTTCACAAATGCGAGCCATAGTGCGATCCTTTGCTTAGAAAGGAGCGCGGAACCTACGAGGTTGAAAAAACGATGGCAAGCCCGATTTCCCAACTTTTTGCTCTCCGCCCCGCGCCCGCGCTGTCCAATGCGGTTCGGGCGCGACTTTGCGGGGCATGTCCGGTATCTCCGGCCTGCTTCCGTGAGCCGGTTCTTGGCCGATCCCACGGCGCAATCCAACGATCCATGATCCACACCGGCATCCATCGCACCGCCAACGCCCCTCGCCAGCAGGACGGGCCTCTCCCCGCATGAGCGACTTCAAGCTGGAGGATTTCGGCTGGAACAAGGCGCACGCCGAGGATTTCCGGCTATTGGTCACCGACAGCCGCCTGCGCCCGGCCCGCGTCGCCATCGAGCACCGGGGCGGCTATCAGGTGGTGGAACCGGACTTGGGCCTCGTGCCCGCGACCATCACGGGCCGCTTGCGCCACGCGCTGCGCGACAACGCCCAGCGGCCCGTCGTCGGCGACTGGGTGGCGATGACCCAGCCGCAGGGCGAGAAGAAGGCGGTCATCCACCAGGTGTTGCCGCGCCGGACGCGCCTTTCCCGCAACGCCGCCGGACGCGAGACGCAGGAACAGATCCTCGCCGCGAACATCGACCAGGTGCTCGTGACGGCGTCGCTCGCGCTGGAGCTCAACGTCCGCCGCATCGAGCGCTACGTGGCCGTGGCGGCCGATTCCGGCGCGCGGGTGCAATTGCTCCTGACCAAGGCCGATCTGTCGAAGGACCCCGCCGCCGAGGTGGCGAAGATGAAGGCCGTGCTGGGCGATGTGCCGGTGCTGGCGATCAGCTCCTTCACGAAAAAAGGGCTGAAGGACGTGCGCAAGCTGCTCAAGAAGGGCGAGACCACCGTCATCATCGGCCCGTCGGGTGTCGGGAAATCATCGCTCATCAACACTCTCTGCGACGACGAGGACTTGCTGCTGGTGCAGGAGGCGCGCGGCGACGACCAAAAGGGTCGCCACACCACGACGCATCGCGAACTGCTGCCGTTGCCCAACGGCGCGCTGATGATCGACACGCCCGGCGTGCGCGAGCTTCAGGTCTGGATCGACCAGGCGGAGCTGGCCGAAGCCTTCGCCGAGATCGAGGAGATTGGTCTGCGCTGCAAGTTTACCACCTGCCGTCACGTCGATGAACCGGGCTGCGCCGTCCGGGGCGAAATCGCGGCCGGAAAGATCACCGAGGATCGCTTGGCCAGCTACCGCAAGCTCAAGGAAGAAGCCGCCCAGAA
>CBFGQE010000284.1:0-4698 GCA_965650815.1 uncultured bacterium | reverse complement strand
CGTCATCGGGGCGCGGCGGCAGGCGTCGAGGGCGTATTCGCAGCGGTTCTTGAAGGCACAGCCTTCGATGGGCTTGGAAACGTCCGGCGGCAGGCCGGGAATGGTGTAGAGCTCCGCGCCCTTGGCCTGGAGCGCCGGGCGGCTCTTCTGGAGCGCGCGGGTGTAGGGATGGCAAGGACGATAGAAAATCTCGTCGGTCTTCGCCGTCTCCATGACCTTGCCGGCATACATGACCATCACGCGGTCGCAGAAGCCGGCGACGGTGCCGAGGTCGTGGCTGATGAAGATGACGGCCGTGCCGAGCTTGGCCTGCATGTCCTTGATCAGTTCCAGGATCTGGGCCTGCACGGTGACGTCGAGCGCGGTGGTCGGCTCGTCGGCGATGAGGAGGTCGGGCTTGGTGATGAGCGCCATGGCGATCATGACGCGCTGCCTCATGCCGCCGGAGAATTCATGCGGGTAGCTGCGGAGACGGGTTTCCGGCGCGGGGATGCCCACGCTCTTCATCATCTCCAAGGCTCGACGCCGGGCCTCGGCCTTGTCGCACATCTTGTGGATCAGGAGCGGTTCGACGAGCTGGTCCTCGACCCGCATGTAGGGGTTCAAGGAGGTCATCGGGTCCTGGAAGATCATCGAGATCCGCCGGCCGCGGATGGCGGCGAGCTGCTGCTTGGAGCAGCTCAGGAGATCAATGCCCTCGAAGCGCGCGGTGCCACCCTCGATGCGTCCCGGCGGCTGGGGGATGAGCCGCATCATGCTGTAGCAGGTGACGGACTTGCCGGAGCCGGACTCGCCGACGATGCCGAGGGTCTCGCCCTTCCCGATGGAGAAGGAGACGTCGTCCACCGCCCGCACCACGCCGTTGCGGGTGTGGAAGTAGGTCTTGAGGTTGTTGACTTCGAGGAGGGGCATGTCGCTTAGACCACGGATGGAGACGGAAGAGACCGGGGAATTGAACCGCAGAAAACGCCGAATACGCAGATGAAGCCGCGACCGGGAAATCCCTTCTGCGTCGTCGGCGTTTTCTGCGGTGGATTCATAGCGGGCTCAGTCCTTGGAAGCCTTGGGATCGAGGGCGTCGCGGAGGCCGTCGCCGAGGAAGTTGAGGCAGAAGAGCGTCACGGAGAGGAACGCGCCGGGGATGATCAGCATCCACCAGAACTCCTCCATCACCTCCGCGCCGTCCTTGATCATCGAGCCCCACGAGCTCATCGGGGCCTGCACGCCGAGGCCGAGGAAGCTGAGGAACGCCTCCAGCAGCATGACCGCCGGGATGGTCAGCGTGGTGTAGACCATCACCGGGCCGAGGACGTTGGGCAGCATGTGGCGAAGGATGATCCGGCGACGGGAAAGGCCGAGGGCGAAGGCGGCCTCGATGTATTCCATCTTCCGCAACGCCATCACCTGGCCCCGGACGATGCGGGCCATCGTCAACCATTCCACCGCGCCGATGGCGGCGAAGATCAGCCACAGCTCGCGCCCGAAATAGACCATCAAGAGGATGACGAAGACCGTGAAGGGCAGCGCCGCGAGGATCTCCACGAAGCGCATCATCACGTTGTCCAGCTTGCCGCCGACGAAGCCGGAGATCGACCCGTAGAGCACGCCGATGGTGAGGGAGACGAGCGTGGCGCAGAGGCCGACGGCGAGCGAGACACGGCCGCCATACATGATGCGCGTGAGCTGGTCGCGGCCGAGCTTGTCCGTGCCGAACCAGTGTTCGGAACTGGGCGGCTTGGCGTATTGGGCAAAGTCCTGCCCGTCGTAGGTGTAGGGGGAGAAAAACGGGCCGACGACGCAGAAGAGCACCATCGCCGCCAGCACCAGCGTGCTGATGAAGGCCATCCGGTTCTTCTTCAACCGGTGCCAGGCGTCCTTCCAAAGGGACGTGCCCTGCTCCGCCTGTTCCAGCGGATCGACGAGAGGGGCGGAAGTGTCGGTGGCGGGCGGCATGTTACTGGAGCTTCAGCTTGGGATTGAGCCAGACGAGGACGAGATCGACCACGAGGTTCAGCACGACCAGCAGCGCGGCGAAGAAGAGCGCCGTGCCGATGACCATCGTGTGGTCGCGGTTGAAGACCGAGGTGACGAAGTGCCGGCCGATGCCCGGGATCTGGAAGATGGACTCGATGACGAACGACCCGGTCATGATGCCGGCGGCGGCGGGTCCGAGGAAGGAGACGACCGGCAGGAGTCCGCCGCGTAGCGCATGGCGCAGGACGACGCGGGCCTCGCTCGCGCCCTTGGCCCGGGCGGTGCGGATGTAGTCCTGGTGCATGACCTCCAGCATCCCGCCGCGCGTCATGCGGGACACGTAGGCCGCGTAGGCAAAGCCCAGCGCGACGGCCGGAAGGATGTAGTCGCGGGCTTCAAACAGGCCGGAGGCGTTGAACCAGCGCAGGTTCAACGCGAAGACCAGCACGAGGATCGGTCCGGTCACGAAGGTAGGCAGGCAGATGCCGAGGACCGAGACGCTGGAGCAGAAATAGTCGAGCCAAGTGTTGGGCTTCAGCGCGGCCATCACTCCGGCCGAGATGCCCAGCACGAGCGCGATGGCGAGAGACATCAGGCCCAGCCGCATGGAGACGGGGAAGGTCTCGAAGATCATCTCCTTCACCGTGCGGTTGGTGTATTTGAGCGAAGGGCCGAGGTCGCCCTGGCACAGGCGGACCATGTAGTCCGTGTATTGCTGCCAGAGGGGCTTGTCCAAGCCGTAGTAGGACTCCAACTGCCGCTTGATCTCGGGAGCCACGACTTTTTCCGTGTCAAAGGGACCGCCGGGCACGCTGCGGACCATGAAGAACGTGACCGTGGCGACGACGAAGAGGACCGGGATGGTCTGGAGAAGGCGGACGGCGATGAATCGGAGCATGGCGGATCAGGCGGTCAGCGGGCGTTGGCTGCTCTGGCGTCGTTGGCCATGGGCCGGACAATGGGCGAGCCCCCGCCCGGCATCAAGTCGGCGTCACTCATTTGTATCAATCTGACAGGTTGGCGCTCCGGGACGGCCCATCCGTTCCGCGCGGCGCTCGGGACAGGATGCACGGGGTCGGGGATGGCCGGGAACCGGCTGGATTCAGGGAGGCGGCGGCGATTGACCGCTCCCGGCGAACGGGTCGCAGCCTGCCCGCGCGTCCGGACAGGCGGCCCGACTTTTCCACCTGTCGGTCCGGCCGTCAGTTTGCGCGTCCGTCCCCGGCCCCCGCGTCCTTGACCCGCCCGACCGGTTCGGGAAACTCGCCGCCTCATGGCATCCATTCCTGCTCAGTTCGCCGGCGTCACCGCCGTCACCAAGGCCAACGTCTATTTCGACGGCAAGGTCGTCAGCCACTCCATCCTCTTCCCCGACGGCTCCAAGAAGACCCTCGGCCTGATCTACCCCGGCAAGTTCCACTTCGGCACCGACAAGGCGGAGCTGATGGAGATCGTGGCCGGCAACTGCGCCGTGAAGCTCGACGGCCAGACCGAGGTGAAGACCTACGCCGCCGGCACCGCCTTCGAAGTCCCCGCGAAGTCCGGCTTCGACATCGAAGTGTCCTCCGGCATCGCCGAATACATCTGCTCGTTCATCGGGTGAGCGGAGCGGGCGGAATTGAACCGCAGAAAACGCGGACCACGCAGAAATTTGCTCTCGGCTCCAGTGGTCTGAAGTTGTCTGAGAATGCGGGAAGCAAGAAGGCCATGCAGATTGCTTACGAAGTTGGAGACTGTGTAGGGGTGCCTGGCGGTCAAAGATTCCAGATTGAATATACCGACGCCAATGCCGAGGCATGGCGGGCGCTTTGTTCAGACTGGGTCGCGACGATGGAGCGCGCCCTTGGAGTTGGTCCCGGTGACTACGAGGTCGGACCTTGGCACAACGGCATGATGTCGGTGTTCGCCCATCTGTATTCGCGCTCCTTTTACCATCCGCGATTCATCCATGACGTGGTCGATATTCTGAGACGACACGGCCAGTGTTTCGCGAAGTTCGAATGCTTCGATGCTTCGGAAATGCTCGGCTACGTGGTTGTTTTTCCAGAGGGACGCGCGATCTTGGATTCACTTGCTGTCCAGAGTGGTTTAGCTGGGTCCATTGGATACCCTGGTCAATGAGTCCCCAGACTCGATCGTTGTCGAGCATCCCATTTTCTCATCGAGACCCATCATGTTCCGACCCTGTATCGATCTCCATGACGGCAAGGTGAAGCAGATCGTCGGCGGCTCGCTGACGGACAGCGGCGCCGGGCTGCGCACCAACTTCGTCTCCGAAAAGCCCGCTGCCTGGTATGCCGACCTCTACCGCCAGGACAACCTGCGCGGCGGCCACGTCATCCAGCTCGGCGCGGGCAACGAAGCCGAAGCCAAGGCCGCGCTGGCCGCGTTCCCCGGCGGACTCCACCTCGGCGGCGGTGTCAACGCGTCCAATGCCCGTGGCTGGCTCGACGCCGGCGCGTCACACGTGATCGTCACGTCTTGGGTCTTCCGCGACGGACGTTTGGACGAGGAACGGTTGACGGAGCTGGTGCAGATCGTCGGCAAAGAGCGGCTGGTGCTCGACCTGAGCTGCCGCCGCAAGGGCGACGCCTACTTCGTGGTCACGGACCGTTGGCAGAAGTTCACCACGCTGCGGATCGAGCCCAAGGTGCTCCAGAAGCTGGCCGCGAGCTGCGACGAGTTCCTCATCCACGCCGCCGATGTCGAAGGGCTCTGCGCGGG
>CBFGQE010000283.1:0-4726 GCA_965650815.1 uncultured bacterium | reverse complement strand
GCGGGGTCCAGCTCCTTGTATTTCTGGTGGAACTGGCGCGGGTTTTTTCCGGAATAACGCGGACGGCGTTTGGGGCGTTCGCCGGGAGGCAGATCGGTCACGCGAGAGGAATGGCCGGAACGGAAACGTCTGCCAAACGGAATCCTTCCGTCACAGAGCGGGCAAAGGACGGGGAACCGTTGACGCCGCCCGGGAAAACCCGGGCGGGCGGCGTCAGCGGTTCCCCATCCAGCGAATGAAGGAGGTTCCGGTGTTCATGCCGCTACCTCGTCCATGATGAAGGCGCTGCGGGAGCGGATGAGGTTCTGCTTGGCCACCTGCCGCCGCGCCTCCCGGGCCTTCTCGTCGAGCAGGGCGGGCAGGAGCAGCAGCGGGTAGGCGGAGGTGCCGGCGATGGCGGCGGCTTCGTTGGCAGCCTGGCGCAGGAGCCGGTTGAACTCGGGCTCGGCGAACTCGCTCAGGTAGCCCTGGATGAGCCGGGTCTTGAGCCGTTCGAGCTCGGTTTCGAGCGTCGCCCGGAAGGGCACGCTCCGGGCCTCGACGCCGAACCGGGTTTCTTCCCCATATTGGATCGGCAGGTTCTTGTCTTTGGTTCTCATTCTGTCGGTGTTGTCTGTCTGTTTCTTTTGGTCGCTGTGACCGGAATTGCGCAGGCGTTGTTCAAAAAACACAAAACCCACGGCCGCTTTCGCAACCGTGGGTCTGATAAACAAATTCTGTTCCAATTCTCTCAGACCACGGTGCCCAAAGCCACGGTGCGCCAAAAACACATCGCGGAGCGATGGAGGCGCTTTCCAGTTACGGCTTTGAACATGGTCCGGTTCACAACGGCGGAGAAACAACAGGAGTTGAGGGGGAATGTCAATCGTCGCTTCGAGGGCCTCTTCACGGGTCATCCGGGAAACAGGGGCAAACCGGGCTTCGGTTCGTAGTGGCCCATGAGCGCGTCGTGGCATCGGGAGCAGACGAGCCCGCGTTCTTGTCCGTCATGCGTGCCGCGATGGGCGTGTTCCACGACGGAAGGGGGCAGCTCAAAAGCGCGCCGAACAGCCTCCACGTCGATGAAGCAGTCGAAATAGACCCATTCGCGGCAGTTCAGGGACCATGCTTCGCCCCGGAATGTTTCGCGAATGCCGCGGGCGAGAATGGCTTTTTCCAGCGGTTGTAGATGTTCGCAGGTCATGGAGCCATCACCGGTCCGTAGCCCTTCTTGATGTTCCCCTGGTCGTCGAGCTTGCCGGTGGCCCAGAGCAGGCCGCGGGTGACGAGGTCGAGGTAGCGGGCGTCGGCCACGGTGGCGTTGTTGTGGCCGAGCGTGGTGTTGAAGACGCGGGTGCCGTGGTAGTCGTTCACCCAGACGACGATCTTGTCCTCGATGCGTTCCTGGCCGTCACGGCCGCGCAGGGACTGTTTGCCCCGGGCCAAGGCGGTGGCCTTCTCGAAGACCTTCACGTTGTTGTAGAGTTCCTCCTTGAGCGTGGTCCAGTTGGTCAGGCCCTTGGTGACGGGATGGTTGATGAACTCGATCTTGATCGGCTCCTGCGGGCCGTGGCCGCTGGACTGGAGACCGAGGAACTCGAACCACCGTGCGCGGTCGGTGCCGGGTTCGGCGGGCTGACCGGGATTGCCGACGCGGTAGCTGTGCATGGCGCAGTGGAGGTTCACGGCGGGCACCGTCTTGTGGGCGTCCACGATGTTGCGGATGTAGTCGAGGTCCGAGATGTCGGCGGAGCATTCGTCGTGGATGACGACGTCGTAGCCGGCGGCCCAATTGGCGTTCGTGTAGCAGTCGAACTTGGTCCGGGTCGCGCCGCCGGGAGCCGGGGTGTAGCAGACATCGACGACGAGGTTGGCCCGGGCTTCGAGGCCCTTCTTCAGGATCTCCTTCTGGGCCGCGTAGTCGTGGAAGCCGCCGCCGATGACGAGGAGGGCGCGGAGCGGCTTGGGGGGCGTGGAGGCACCGGTGGAGCAGGAGACGGTGACGCCCGTCACGAGAGCGACGAGGAACGCGGTCAGGAAGGATTTCATAGGCAACTGCGGCGGACGCTATGCGACGGGACCGCGCGACGGCAAATCCCCAATCCGGGTGAGCCAGGCCGCCGCGGCGCGAAGGGCCACGCCGAACGTCATTCTGGTGGACACCGCGAAGTGCTCGGGCATAAACACGGGAGCCATTTATGGGAGGCCCAGACGCGCAACCACCGACCGTGCCCGAAAACGGATTCTTCGCCGCCTGCGGGCTTCTCCGGCGCGCCTGCCTTCTGCTCGTCCTGCTGCTGCCCTGCCTGGTGAGCGCGCAGCAGCCGCTGCAGTTCGACGTGTTTCCCGGATTCGCCGATCACGCCCGGGAAGGCGCGTGGTTCCCGGTGGTGTGCGAGGCGCAAAACAACGGCCCCGGCTTCGCGGGCACCATCGAGGTTTCGCCTGATCGCGGGGCCGACCAGAAGATCCGGCTGCCGATCGATCTCCCCACCGGCACGCGCAAGCGCGTGGTCATCCCCGTCTTCGCCGGGAGCCGCAATCCCGAGTGGCGCATTGTGCTGCGCGACGCCAAGGGCAAGGCCCTGAAGGAGCACACCACCCAGTCCTTCCGCGTGCTGCAGGCCGAGATCCCGCTGCTCGCCGCCATGCCGCGCAGCGCGGCCTCCATGCCGCAGTTCGTCGCCACGCGCGAACGCAACGTCGATGTCACCCCGGCCGTGGTCCGTCTCCAGCCGGAGCTGTTTCCGGACAACCCGATCGCGCTCCAGGGCATGACCGCGCTTTACCTGAACACGGGGCGCGCCCTGGAGCTTCGCCCCCCGCAGGTGGATGCGCTCCTCACCTGGGTCGAGGCCGGCGGCCATTTGATCCTCGGCATCGACCAGGTCGGCCAGGTGACGGCCACGCCCTGGCTGCTGGAACTGGTCCCGGCCGAGCTCGGGGCCGTGCAGGCCCTGCCGACGGGGAAGGCCCTCTTCGACTGGTGCAAGGCGCTGGAAACTCAGTGGACCGAGACCGACAAGCGCAGCGGCGGCACGAGCCAGGCCAGCTCCGCCGCCAGTTATCTGGAGAAACGGAAACTGGTCGGGGACGCCGCATTCCAGGAGGCCACCATGCCGGTCGTTCTGGCCCGGGCCCCGGCCGAACGGGTCCGCCTATCCGCCGAGGGCTCGCCACTCATCGTGGATAATCACCGGGGCAAAGGCCGGGTCACCGCCCTGATGTTCGATCCGGAACGCGAACCGTTCTTTTCCTTCGCCGGACGCCCCTGGTTCTGGACCCGATTGATCGATCCTCCGACAAGCCTCTACGCCGGCCCCGAACTACAACGCTACGGCCGCCAGCCGGTCGAAGGCGCCATCGGCGCGGTCATCGAGACCAAGCAGATCCGCAAGCTCTCCCTGGGCTGGCTCCTCCTCCTGCTCCTCGCCTACGTCGTCATCATCGGGCCGGTGGACTACTTCCTCATCCGTCGGCTCAAGCGCCCGATGCTCACGTGGATCACCTTCCCGGCCTACGTCACCGCGTTCTCCGCCGTCATCTACATCACCGGTTATTCCCTTCGCGCCGGCCGCACGGAATGGAACGAAGTCAGCGTGGTGGACATCCAGCCGCGCGGCGACCAGGCGGTGTTTCTCGGGAAGACCTTCGGCACGATCTATTCCCCGGCCAACGACCGCTATCCCGTGGCGGGCGAACACAAGTTCAGCGCCTTCCGCCACGAGGCTTCCTCCTTCTTCGGCGGCGGCAACGAGGGTTCCTCCGACGTGCGGATGAACGGCAACCAGTTCGACGGGGAAGTCTTCGTCCCCGTCTGGGTCAGCCAGATGTTCGTCACCGATTGGGTCGATACCGGCACGCCGCCGCTCCAACTCGAAGTCCGGCCCGCGCCGAACGGCTGGGACTACACCATCCGGAACCGGGGCGAGCACACCGTCGGCCCCCTGCGCCTCGCCATCGGCGACAGCTTCCTCGACCTGCGCGAACTCGCCGCCGGGGCCGCCGCCACCGGCATCCTGCCCAGGAACGGCCGCTCCCTCTCCAGCGAAGTCCGCGCCCAGGCCGGTTCCATCCAGCAGGCCATGCAGGCCCGGCGCGCCTCCTTCAACCGCAACCCCGGCGCCACCCACCAGTCCCCCGAGACCATCCTCCTCGCCGCCTCCTTCGTGGACGAACTGAACGCCAACATGCCGCAGAACCCCCAGTTCTCCCCCGTGGAGGGCCTCAACCTTTCCCCTCTGCTCAGGCGCGGCTACGCCGTCCTCGTCGCGATGGATTCCAGGCCCGCCTCCGGTCCCGCCATCCCGCGCTTCGACGCCGCCCTCACCCAGCGCCAGTCGCTCTGGCGGATGGCCGTCCCGCTGGAAACCGCGCCGTAGTTGTTCGATCGGATGAAACGGCTTTTCCAATCCTCCAAGGTTCAGCGTTGGACGTTGAATGTTCGACGTTTCCCCACCCCCCACCGCCATGTCTGACGCCGCCCCGCCCCTGCCTCCCGTGCCCGCCGTCGAAACCGCCGGCCTCACCCGCACCTACGGGTCCATGACCGCGCTCTCGAACCTGAACCTCACCGTCCACCGCGGCGACCTCTTCGGGTTCATCGGCTCCAACGGCGCGGGCAAGACCACCACCCTCCGCATCCTCGCCACCTTCCTCCAGCCCAGCGCCGGGGCCGCCCGCGTCCTCGGCTCCGACGTCGTGCGCGAGGCCGACGCCGTCCGCCGCAAGATCGGCTACATGCCCG
>CBFGQE010000282.1:0-4728 GCA_965650815.1 uncultured bacterium | reverse complement strand
GGACTCCGGGAAAAATGTCCCGCCGGGGTGCTGGCGGCGGCGAATGGCGGCGTGCTAGGTTCCGTCCCAGAACCCATGAGTTTCCGGCTTCGCATTCCTGTTTGGGCCTGTTGGGCCGTCGCGTTCAGCGGCGCTTTCGCCGTGTTCGGCGCCGACGACACGATCCGCTTCAACCGCGACATCCGGCCGATCCTTTCGGACAACTGCTTCTATTGCCACGGGCCGGACCCGAAGCACCGCAAGGGCAAGCTGCGCCTGGACGAGCGCGACGCGGCCATCGAGAGGGAGGCGTTCATCCCCGGCGATCCGGACAAGAGCGAGCTGATGCACCGCATCCTCACGGACGATCCCGAGGACTTGATGCCGCCCGGCGAGACGCACAAGAAGCTGACCGACCGGCAAAAGGATCTGCTCAAGCGCTGGATCGCCCAGGGCGCGCCCTACGAGCCGCATTGGTCCTACACGCCGGTGATTCGTCCCACGGTGCCGGAGGTTGCCCAGGCGGACTGGGCCAAGACGCCCATCGACCGCTTCGTGCTCGAACGGCTGGAAGCCGCGAAGATCGCGCCGTCGCCCGAAGCGGATCGACGGACATTGCTGCGTCGGCTCGCGCTGGATCTCACGGGATTGCCGCCGACACCGGCGGAGGTCGAGGCCTTCGTGAAGGACCGTGATCCGAAGGCCTATGAGAAGCAGGTGGACCGCCTGCTCGCCTCGCCGCATTTCGGCGAACGCATGGCCGTTCCTTGGCTCGACGCGGTGCGCTACGCCGACACGGTCGGCTATCACGGCGACCAGGACCAAAACATCTTCCCCTACCGCGACTACGTCATCGATTCCTTCAACCGCAACAAACCCTTCGACCAGTTCACGCTGGAGCAGATCGCCGGCGACCTGTTGCCGGACGCCACGGTCGAACAGCGCGTTGCCTCAGGCTTCAACCGGTTGAACATGATGACGCGCGAGGGCGGCGCGCAGCCGAAGGAATACCTGATCAAATACTCGGCCGACCGCGTCCGCACGGTCTCCACGGCGTGGCTCGGCTCCACGCTGGCCTGCGCCGAGTGCCACGACCACAAGTTCGATCCCTTCACCGCGCGCGACTTCTACTCGATGGCGGCGTTCTTCGACGACCTGCGGCAGTGGGGCGTCTATCAGGACTACACCTATACGCCGAACCCCGACTTGAAGGGATGGAGCAACGACCATCCGTTCCCGCCCGAACTCGTCGTGACCAACAAGCATCTGGTCAGGCGCGAAGCCCGGTTGCGCCAGCGCATCGCCGACTTGGCCACGCAGCAGGCAACGTATCTTCGCACCAACGCCCCGGCGGCGGAGGTGTTCGCCGAATGGCAGAAGCAGTCGGTCGCCTTCCTCGAAACGTGGAACGACGGCTGGCAGGTCGCGCTGAATCCGACCGTGAAGATGGCCGACACCAATGCGCAGACGCAGCTCGCGGTGCGGGCCGACGGCTCGATCCTTTTCACCGGCAAGGCCAAGTCGAACGACAAGCTCGTCGCGACCTTTGGCCTGATGCCCGGCCGCGTCGCCGCGCTGCGGGTCGAGCTGTTGCCGACCGAGGCGCATCAGGGCTCGGCCTTCCGCGACGGCCGCAAGGCGGGCGAGATCAAGCTGGCCGCGACGCTGCGCAAGCACGACGGCAAGTCCGAGAACGTCCGTTTCTACGACGCCCAAGCCACGGACCGGCGGCCCACCTATTTCAACGGGCACGAACGCACCGGCATCCACGAGCAATGGCGCACCGGCACGAACGCCGTGCCGCAGACCGCCGTCTATCTGCCGGCCACGCCGCTCAAGGCGGAGGAAGGCGACCGACTGGAGGTCCGCATCGAGTCCGACGATGTCGGCTGCGTGCGCCTGAGCGTGACGCCGTTCACGGACGCCGACGCGCTGCGATCGGGAGCCGGCGAGGAACTGGCCGACGCGTTGCGGCGCGGCGAATGGCGGCGGTCCGCCCGGCAACGCGCGCTCCTGGCGCAGAGCTTTCTCCTCGGCACCGCCCATTCTCCGGCCGCGCACGAGACGCTGAAACAGCTCCGCCTGGCCGTGGTGGAATGCCGCGGCGGGATGGCGCCGACGCTCGTCTCCGAGGCGACGACCCATCTGCTCGTGACCCGGGTGCTGCCGCGTGGCGATTGGCTGGATGAATCGGGCCCCATTGTCCCGCCCGCCACGCCACATTTCCTGCCCGGCCCCAAGCCGCCCGAGGAAGGCCGTCTCAGCCGCGTCGATCTCGGACGTTGGCTGACGTCGCGCGACAATCCGCTGACCGCGCGCGCCTTCGTCAACCGGCTCTGGAAACAGTTCTTCGGCACCGGGATCTCCAACCAGCCGGAGGAACTCGGCACCCAGGGAGAACCGCCCACGCATCCCGAGCTGCTCGACTGGCTCGCGGCCGAGTTCATGGAAAGCGGGTGGAACGTGAAGCACGTCGTCCGCCTGATGGCCACCTCCACCGCCTACCGGCAAAGCTCCAAGGTCCGCCCCGAGCTGCTGGAGGAAGATCCGAACAACCGCATGGTCGCCCGCCAGAACGCGCGGCGGTTGGAGGCCGAGTTCGTCCGCGACAACGCGCTCTTCGTCGCCGGCCTGCTCGACCCCGAGATCGGCGGCCCCAGCGGCTTCCCGTATCAGCCCGCCGGCTACTACGCCAACCTCCAGTTCCCCGACCGCGATTACCCCGCGAGCCGGGACGACCGCCAGTATCGTCGCGGCCTCTACAGCCATTGGCAGCGCACCTTCCTGCATCCGATGATGGCGAACTTCGACGCTCCCGCCCGCGAGGAATGCGCCGTGGACCGCGTGGTCTCCAACACGCCGCAACAGGCGCTCACGCTGCTGAACGATCCCAGCTTCGTGGAAGCCGCCCGCGTCTTCGCCGCCAAGCTCCTCGCCGACCGTCGCCTGAAGACCGACGCCGCCCGGCTCGACGCCGCCTTCCAACAGGCGCTGCTCCGTCCGGTCGGCGAACGTGAACGCCCCTCGCTCCTCGCCCTGCTGGAAACCCACCGCGCGCATTACCGGGAAAATCCCGAGGAAGCCGCCAAGCTCCTGCGCGTCGGCCAAAGCCCCGCCCCAGCCAGCGCCGATCCCGCCGAACACGCCGCCTGGACCTCCCTCACCCGCGTGGTCCTGAATCTCGGGGAAACGATCACGCGGTATTGAACCGCGTCGGTCGGTGCAAGCCCCTTTCCCCATCCGATGGGGGAGAGAGTGGCCAAAGGCCGGGTGAGGAGTCTCCTGTAGGTTGTTCGTCAGGCTGGTCCCAGGCCACCCGTTCCGGGGGAGTCCCGACAGGAGGTTCGGGTTTGCCTATTCCCGGCGGGATTGCTTCTCCTTTCGGCCTGTTGCGACGGGCTGTGCATTCCGTCCGCGCGGAAAACGAATCGGATGAACATCGCCTTCATTGGTCCCGCCTGCGCGGGCAAGAGCACCCAGGCCGCCCGGATCGCCCGGCCCTTCGGCCTGCGGCATCTCTCCACCGGCAAGCTCCTGCGCGACCACTTCGACCGCCACACCGCCCTCGGCATCCTGGCCAAGAAATACGTCGCGTCCGGCGATCTCGTGCCCGACGACCTGGTGGACGCGATGGTCGAGGAGGTCGCGCATCGTGTTCCGGCGGATTCCGGCCTGCTCTTCGACGGGTTCCCCATGACGATGGCCCAGGCGCAGTTCCTGGATGAGATGTTCCGCAGCTATGGCCGCCGTCTCGATGCCGTCATCTACGTCCATATCCCCAAGGAAGAAGTCTTCGAGCGCGCCGCCGAACGCATTCCCCGCCGCGCCGACGACACGCCGGAGATCCTGGAGAACCGCCTGCGCGTCTTCAGCCGGACGATGGCTCCGGTGCTCCGCTACTACATGGATTCGGGTCGGCTCGGATTCATCGACGGGCATGGCGACATCGACGCCGTCCACAACCAGCTCGTGCTCGCCATCGGCGATCTGCTCGCGGGCGGCAAACCCCGCATCACCCCGGAACAGCGCGACCTGTTGCTCGACTTCGGCCGCCGCCGCGTGCCCAAGTCCGTCGCGCCCGCCAAGCCCAGCCGGAACTTCCTCCTCGTCGGCGGTCCCGGCAGCGGCAAGGGCACCCAGGCCGACTACCTCTGCGCCGATCTCAAGCTGCCGCACATCAGCACCGGCGACCTCTTCCGCCAGAACATCCAGGACAAGACCGAGCTCGGCCGCATCGCCAAGGAATACATCGACCGCGGCGAACTGGTGCCCGACGACGTGACCGAAGGCATGGTCCGCGAACGTTTGGCCCAGGTGGACTGCGCCCCTGGTTTCGTGCTCGATGGTTTTCCTCGCACCTTGCCGCAGGTCCACGCTCTGGACGACATGCTGGTCGGCTTGGGCCGCAAGATCACCGCCGTGCTGAATCTCCAGGTGCCCGATGCGGAGATCGTGCAGCGTCTCTCCGGCCGCCGCATCTGCCGCGAATGCCGCCGCTCCTTCCACACGGAGTTCAACCCCTTCAAGAGCTGCCCCGAGAGCCGCTGCGAAGGCCAGCACCTCTACCAGCGCGACGACGACACCGCGCAGACCGTGCAGGTGCGTCTGAACAAGTTCCACGACCAGACCGAGCCGCTCATCAGCCACTATCGAGGTTTGGGGCTCCTGATCGACATCTGCGGCTCCGGCGACGTGGAGGAAGTCCGCCAACGCCTCGCCCTCGCAACGGCGGCGTTCAAGACGCGCTAG
>CBFGQE010000281.1:0-4732 GCA_965650815.1 uncultured bacterium | reverse complement strand
GCTGGCCATGGTCGGCGGCGTGACCGCGCTGGCGTTTCGGCTGTTGAGGAAAGGAGCGACGCGTGAGTAGGCGTCGTCTCTTCGATCTCGCCTTCCGCACCCTCGCCGGGCTCTGCGCCCTCCTCGCCTGCGGCATCCTCGCGACCATCGTCGGGGCCATCGTGGCCAAGGGATTCCCGGCGGTGAGCTGGCAGTTTCTCACCGAACAGATCCGACTCGTCGGTGCGGAGGGCGGCATCTTCTACAACGTCGTCGGCACGCTCATCCTGCTGGCCAGCGCGCTGGCCGTGTCTGCGCCGTTGGCCATCGGCACCGCGCTGGTCGTCGGCTTCTACCTGCGCGACGAACGTTGGCGGCGACGCTTCCAGCTCCTGCTCTACGTGCTCAACGGCGTGCCCAGCCTGCTCTTCGGCCTGTTCGGCTTCATCGTCTTCGTGAAGTTCCTCGGCTGGGGCAAGTCCTGGCTCACCGGCGGCGTTCTCCTCGGCCTGATGATCCTCCCGACCGTGACCGTGGCGCTCCTGGAACGCCTCCGCGCCGTTCCCGCACGCTACTTGGAAGCCGCCGCCGGACTCGGCCTGCGTCCGTCGCAAATCGTCTGGTCGGTGTTGTGGCCGCAAAGCGTCGGCGGCTGGATCACAGGTTCACTGCTGGGTTTGGCGCGGGCCGCCGGAGAAACCGCCCCGATCATGTTCACGGCGACGATCTTTGCGGGAGCGACCTTGCCCGGCGGAATCAAGGAAAGCCCCGTGCTCTCGCTGCCCTACCACATCTTCATCCTCGCGCAGGATTCGTTCGATCCGTCGGTCGGTCCCAAGGTCTGGGGCACAGCCGTCGTCCTGCTGGGCCTGGTCTTCGCCCTGAGCCTGATCGCCCTGCCGCTGCGTCTCCGTCTCCACGAAGAAGCGACCCATGACTGAATCACCTGTCGCCCCACCCGTGCTGGAAGTCCGCCAGCTCGACGTCTTCGCCGGCCCGCGCCAACTGCTGCGCGGCGTCGATCTCCGCATTGCCGCCGGATCGGTCGTGGCACTCGTCGGCCCCTCCGGCGCGGGCAAGAGCACGCTGTTGCGCTGCCTGAACCGCTTGATCGATCTCAGCCCGGGCCTGCGCGTTTCCGGCGATGTCCTCTTCCACGGCCGATCCATCTTTGCGCCGGGCGTGGACGTCGATGCCTTGCGTGCCCGCATCGGCATTCTTTTCCAACAACCCGCCGTTTTCCCCACGAGCATCCGCCGCAACGTGCTCTTCGGCGTTCGCCATCTCGGTGTCGTGCCCAAGTCCGATTGGCCCACCCTGTCCGAACGCGCCCTGCGCGACGCGTCGCTCTGGGACGAGGTGAAGGATCGCCTGGATGAATCCGCCCTGAAGCTCTCCGTCGGCCAACAACAGCGCCTCTGCCTCGCGCGCACCCTGGCGGTCGATCCGGAGGTCGTTCTCCTGGACGAACCCACCAGCGCGCTGGACGCCCGTTCCACCGAAGCCGTGGAAGAATGCCTTCTCCGCCTCAAACGCCGCCGCACGCTCGTGCTCGTGACCCACAACCTCGCCCAGGCCCGCCGCCTCGCCGACGTCACCGCCTGCGTGTCCGTGCGCGACGGCGCGGGCGAGATCGAGAGCTGCACCGCCTGCGGAACTCCGGAAAAGATCGCCCTCCGCTGAAGACCACCGAAGCCGTTCAACGCGTCTCCCGACGCCGGGCCTTCTCCAGCACGTCCGAGATCTTCACCGGCACGCCGCCGAGCCGTTTGCTTTCCTCGGCCGCCGCCATGAAGGCGAAGAGCTCGATCGTCTCTTCTTTCGGCACGGGCGAAACGCCGGTCTGGAAGAACTTAACCACCTCGCGCAGCAGCGGCGCGTAGGAATCCGCCCCGGACTTCTGCTCCGCCACCGCCTTGCTGCCGAAGACCACGACCTTGTGCGGCGTGGCCCGGCCGCGCAGCCCTTGGAGCGTGCCCACGCGGTCGCCCGTCCAGCGTCCCACCACCACATCGTTCTCCGGCGTGAAGGTCCGCGTGACCGTTTCGCAGCCCGTGCCCAGCACCGTGAAGAGCGCTTCGGCCGGATGGATGCCATACCAGAAGAGGTCCGGGTGGCTCGGCTCCAGATGCGCCGGGCCGTAGGAGATCGCCGAGCGGACCTCGCCCACCTCCGCCGCCTTCAGCTCGCGCATCGAGTCGTAGTAACGGTAGGACGACGAGGTGAAGACCGGCACTTGGGCCTCTTCGGCCAGACGGTAGATCTCCAGCACGTCGGCCAGCGACGCCGCCAACGGCTTGTCGATGAAGAGCCGCTTGCCCGCGCGGATCACCGGCCGGGCCAGTTCCAGGTGCGTGCGGCCATCCACGTTCTCCAACATGACCGCGTCCACCTGGGCGCAGAGTTCCTCGACGCTGCCGACGAGTTTCACGCCGAACTCCTCCGTGAGCTGACGGGTGAAGCCCTCCACACGTCCGGCACTCGAAGGGATGTCCGGGCTGAAGCTCTTGAAGGCCGCCACCACGCGCGCGCCGGGCACGTGTTCCCGGTTCGTCGCCACGTTCAGCGCCCGGGTGAAGGCGACCACGTGCGAGGTGTCCAGCCCGATGATCCCGAGCCGCAGCTCTGCGGCTTCCACGGCCAGGCCAAGACACGCGCAAACCAAGACGAATACTCGACGCAGCATGGCGTCAGCCTAGGGTGACGTTCACACACAACGCAATCCACCTGCCATGCCCCACGACCTTTCCCGCCGTGACTTCGTGAAGTCCGCCACCGTCTTCAGCTTCGGGCTCGCCACCGCCGGCGCGCTCGCCCCCAGCCTGCGCGCCGCAGCTTCGCCCAACCGCCGCCTGCGCGCGGCCGTGCTCGGGCTCGGGCGCGGCTTCGACCACGTGAAGGCGCTCCAGCAGATCGACAACGTGGACATCGCGACGGTCTGCGACGTGGATTCGCGGCGCTTCGAGCGGGTGGTGAAATCCTTCACCGACAAGAACCGGCCCGCGCCGAGGACGGAGAAGGACTTTCGCCGCATCCTCGACGACCCGGCCATCGACGCCGTCTTCGTCGCCACGCCGAACTTCTCCCACGCCCCGATCACGATCCTGGCCTGCGCCGCCGGCAAACACGTCTATGTGGAGAAGCCCGGCAGCCAGACCGCGCAGGAGGCCGAGTGGATCGTGGCCGCCGCGCGGAAGCACAATCGCGTGGTGCAGATGGGCAACCAGCGTCGCAGTTGGCCGGGCGTGATCGAGGCCATGCAGAAACTCCGCGAAGGCGTCATCGGCAAGGCGACGTTCGCCCGCGGCTACTACACGAACGCGCGCGGTTCCATCGGCTTCGGCAAACCCTCGCCCGTTCCCGCCGAGCTCGACTACGACCTCTGGCAGGGCCCCGTGCCCGAACGGCCCTACGTGGACAATCTCGTCCACTACAACTGGCACTGGCGCTGGCATTGGGGCGGCGGCGAGCTGGCCAACAACGGTCCGCACGCGCTCGACCTCATGCGCTGGGGACTCGGCGTCGAGCTGCCGCAGCGGATCACCTACAACGGCGGGCGCTACAGTTTTCAGGACGACCAGGAATCGCCCGACACCGGCACCGCGCTCTATGACTTCGGCACGGCGGGCATTTCGTGGGACCACAGCAGTTGCCATCAGCGTGTTGGCGAACCCCTGCCCTTCGTCTCCTTCTACGGAGAAAACGGGATGCGCCTCGACCAGGTCGGCAACGGCTACCGCGTTTTCGACGGCAAGGGAAAACTAGTCCGGGAGGGCAATGGTCCGGGCGGCGACGTGGACCACATCCGCAACTTCCTCGACGCCATTCGCGGCGACGCGAGGGCGAATTCGGAGATCGCCGTCGGCCAGACCAGCACCCTGCTCTGCCACCTCGGCAACATCGCCTATCGCAGCGGCCACACGGTCCGGTTCGACCCGGTGAAGCGGAAGATCATCGACGACCGTGAAGCCGCGAAGCTATGGAGCCGCGACTACCGCAAAGGTTGGAGGCCGAAGGTGTAGCCCGCGCACCTTCGGGGATCGCGCGTGAAGCTGGTGCCAGCAGCCGTTTGCCGCAGCCTGCACCATCATCGCCAAGCCACCCTCAGAATGGCAAAAATCTCAACGTGGATGGACAAATGGTGGGCTTTTCAGGCGGTGCGGTTTCGCCATAGCATCGCCGCCTGTTTCGTCCGTCGGTTGATCCGGCCATGCTGTCCCGTTTCATCGAAGAGTCTATTGGTGCGTGGTGCCGCCCGCTTGGTGCCGCGCTGCTCTTCATTGTCGCCATGGCCTGGACCCAGCCGTTGGCGGCGGCCGAGCCGGAGGCCGCCACTGCCGACGTGCTCGTCCCGAAAGCCACAACCGCCACGTCCGGCCCGACGCTCTTCCTCATCGGCGACTCCACCATGTCCGACAAGCCGGTCCATCCGGCCAATCCCGAACGCGGCTGGGGCCAGCTCCTTCCCACTTATTTCAAGGAAGACCTCCGCATCGAAAACCACGCTGCCAACGGCCGTTCGTCGAAGAGCTTTCGCGACGAGGGCCGCTGGAAGACGGTCCAAGAACGGCTCAAGCCCGGCGACTTCGTGATCGTCCAGTTCGGCCACAACGACCAGAAGATCCAGTCTTCCGACCGCTACACCGGCGCGTTCGGCACCTTCACCGAGAACCTCGCCCGCTACGTCTCGGAAACCCGCCAAGCTGGCGCTCATCCCATCCTCGCCACGTCCATTGTCCGTCGGAAGTTCGAC
>CBFGQE010000280.1:0-4743 GCA_965650815.1 uncultured bacterium | reverse complement strand
CCCAAGATGGCAGCTCGGCCGGTGGGCGGTCGAACTGCTGGGCCGCGCTCAACTGGTCGATCTGGCGAACGGCGTGGCTGGCGGCGAGGGAAGCGGAGGTGCGGGCGCGCTCCGCTTCGGCGGTGGCGGCTTCGGCCACGCTCAAGCGTCGCTCCAAGTCGGCTTGGACACCCTGGCGCTCGGAGAGCTGGGTGGTGAGTTCGGCCGACGCGGCGCGGAGTTCCCCCAAGCGGCTTCGCTGGTGGGTCCAGACCGCGCCGCCGAGCAGCAGGAGCACGGCGGGCCAGAGCAGGGAGGAGCGGCGCAAGGTATCAGCGGGTGGGGTTCAACGGAGTGAGTTCCGCGCGTTTGGCTTCCTCGATCCAGTCGGCGAGATGGGGGCGGAGGTAGGCGGGGATTTCGTCGATGCTTCTTGTTCCCCAGACCCCAGCTCCCGAATTAAGGCCCAAGCTCCACCCCACCCGGTATTCTTCGCCTGATGGGGTCTCGAACCGCTGGAACTCCCGGTAGAAGCGGAGGCGATGTTCGAAGTCCACAGCTTCGGCTTCGGTTGAAAGATTAAGGTGAGGCTTAGAGGCGGGTATCCAGCGTTTGACTGACTGAACCAGAAGATCCCCACGCTCCTCTCCGAGGTGTTCTTTCCATGAGGCGAACAGTTCTTGGCGAAGTGCCGCCGCAGTTTCCGGGATCGCGCCTATGTGGAATACGCGCACGTCTTCGGCCTTTCGATTCGCGAGATCGATCCCTTCGACAGGAACGACCTTCATCGTCTTGGCCTGTGCCGCGTGGAGGCGATCCAAGAATTGGCCGGTGGCTGTGTTGACCGATGCTCGCTCGCTTTCGTTGATTTGCAGGGCGACGGCGATTGCCTCAGAAAGTTCGCCCTTGTGGTTCTTCATTCCGGACGGAGTCATCGCTTTGACGAAGTCTTTCGGCACCCGGACGAGCGGCGACTGGTCGTCCCAACGGTAGGGCTGGGCGGCGGCGAGGCTGGCGCGTTGTTGCTCCAGTTGGGCGAGGCGGTTTTCGGCGCTGACCGCGGCGAGCTGAGCGCGGCGCAAGGCGTCTTGTTCGCGGTTCAGATGCGCTTGGAGGGAGGCCAGTTCGGCGTCGGTTTGGCCGAGCTGGGCGGAAAGACCGGAGTGGGTGTCGCGCGCTTCGGCGATGGCTTGTTGCTGATAGGCCAAGGGCGCGGCGACGAGCACGGCGCAGACGAGGGCGGTCTGGGTCTTGGTCAGGCTCATGAGATGGAGGAGGACGAGGTTGAGGCCGGTGGCAGCACCGCTGGCGGCCAAACCGGCCTGGGTGGCGGTGACGGCCACGGTAGCGGGTGCGGCCTGGGTGGCTTGGGCGAAGACGGCGGCGGCTCCGGTGCCGATGGGGAAGCCGCGTTGGCGGAAGAATTCGGCCACTCGGTCCAGCGCGCGGGAGACACGCTTACGGGCGGCGTCTTCGTCCACGCCGAGCGCGCTGCCGACTTCGCGCAGGCTGCGCTCTTCGAGGAAGCGGAGCACGAGCGCGGTGCGGTCGCCGTCGCGGAGATGGAGCAGGGCTTCGTCGAGCAAGGGGACGAGCGCGGCGAAGGCGGGGTCCGGTTCGCCGTGCGGTTGCTCGGCCACGGCGAGACGGGCGGCGGTGTCTTCGCGGCGCTGGCGGCGCAGTTCGGCGCGGATGCGGGCCTTGGCTTCCAGCAGCGCGGTGCGGTGCAGCCAGCCGGCCAAAGTCTCCAGGCCCGCAAGGCGCGGGGCCTTGCGGGCGAGGATCACGAACACGTTCTGGGTCACCTCCTCGGCGATTCCGGGGTCGCCCACTTGGCGGAGGGCCGTCGCATAGACCAGATCGACGTGCCTCCCGACGAGCGAGCGGAAGGCGCTTTCAGAGCCTTCCTTCGCGTAGGCGGAGACGAGTTCGTGGTCGGGCGACATGGACGACATTCACCAGAGAACTGCCGCTGGGGGCAAGGACCGGACATGGGCGGGAAGAAAAGGGGCAGGGGAGCGGGGGAGGCGGGAAGCGATGGCCACAAAGAGGCGCAAGAGGCGCAAAAAACTGAATCACACGGCTGGCTGCGGACGTTGTCGGGACTGCCATTGCCGGGCAGGGATGCCCGGCCTACGGGCGATTTTGAGCCGTTTGCGCCTCTTTGCGGCCATCCAGTCCGCTACTCCTCCATGCGGCTGGCGAAGTCGATGCGGAGGGTGGCGTCGGCGACGGGCGTGGAGGGGGAGCGGCGGCGTTCGGCGTTGCCGGTCTCGCGGTGGTATTGGTTCCACCAGCTCGCGCGTGCGCCCGCACCCCAGTCGGAGGCGGTGGGGCAGGACTGGAGCATTTCTCGGAGCTGGATGATCTCCTGGGGACGACGAGCAGGATCTTTCTCCAGGCAACTGAGGAGGATGCTTTCCAGCTCGGGGCTGATGGGGTTCTCCGTGTGCCGGGAGGGCGGCGCGGGCGTTTCCTTCAGATGACGGGAATAGAGGTCCACCACGTTGTCGCCCTCGAAGACGTTGCGGCCAGTCAGGAGGAAGTAGGCGAGCGCGCCGATCGAATAGATGTCGCTGCGGGGATCGCTGCTGTTGGGGTTCTGGATCGCCTCGGGCGGCATGAATGAAGGCGTGCCGACGGCGCCGGCTTCGACCTGTGCGGGATGATCCGCCGAGGCGTTGGCGGCGAAGCGGCGCACGAGCCCGAAGTCCAGGACCTTCACGTTGTCCGGCACGCCGCCCCGGTCGCAGAGGAAGATGTTGGCCGGTTTGATGTCGCGATGGACGAGGCCCAGGGCGTGGGCTTCGCAGAGCGAGTCGCAGACCTGGGAGAGCACGTGGATGACGCGGCCTTCGGGCATCGGTCCGTAGCGATGGACCAGGTCGTGCAGGTTCAAGCCCACTAGATACTCCATCGCGAAGTAGAAGACGCCATCGGGGGTGTGGCCGTAGTCGTAAACCTGGATCGTGTTCGGGTGTGTGAGCTGGCAGGTGAGGCAGACTTCGCGCTCGAAGCGTTCGATGGCCGCCGGATCGGCCTTGTCCGGCGGCAGGAGCTTGATGGCGGTGTCGCGGCGCATGAGCGCGTGGCGGGCGCGATAGACGACGCCCATGCCGCCTTCGCCGATCTTTTCCTCCAGCGTGTATTGGCCGAGCTGCTTCAACTTGAGTTCCGCTTCGCTCAACCGGCGTCGCGAAACCAGGCTCAGGCAGGACAACAGGAACATGCCGATGGCGCAGAGCAGCAACAGCAGCACGAGGATGAGAAACACGGACTGCAACACGCGCAACGGACGGAAGGCCTCCGAGGCGTCGATCTGTGTGGCGACGCCGAAGCCCAGCCCCGGCAACCAGCGCCACGCCCCGACCACGGGCACGCCGCGATAGTCGCGGGAGGGCGCGATGCTCACACCCGATCCGCCGGCCACGGCCTCCGAGACCAAGTGGATCAGCGGGCGCGTCACGGTGTTGGTGTCCTCCGGAGCGATTTTCTCGGGGAAGTCCTGGCCCGGATCACTGAGACGGAGATTGAGGGCGGAGTTCACGTCGGGCCGGGCTTCGATCAATCCCAGCTCCTTGAGCTGCTCGTCGAAACGGCTGCGGGAAATGAGCAGACCGCTCTGGTCGAAGGCATAGGTTTCGCCGCTTTGGCCGGAACGTGCGACAGAGAGGATGCGGGTGAATTCCTTGTCCGAATCGATGATGAGCGCGAGCGCGCCGCGAATGGTTTTGTCGTCGTCGTCGCGGATCGGCGCGGCCACCTGCATGAGCGTGAGATCGCCCCGACGCAGGCGTTCCACCGCGCGGGCGAGCTGCGGCAGGGCGCGGGAACGGCCCTGGTTCGGGTTCGCGTTGAACACCGGGCCGTTGGTGCCTTCGAGGATGGGCGCGCCGTTTTCCGGGGCGCGACGAGGCGCGAAACCCCGGCCGAGAGCCGGCCGGGGCGGCTTGAACGGGGTGATGAGCACGGCATGGCCGTTGGTGAAGAGCTCGGAGAACTTGGCCGTGTGTTCCTCCGCCACCGGATTGCCCCGACGCATCCGGCCGCGAAAGGTGTTGGCCGCGACGACGAGGTTGGTGTTCACCAGATCGGCCACCTCGTAGCCGATGCGGAGCAGGCGCGGGCGGAGATAGTCGGCGAACGCCTCGACCTGAGGAGACGCGGCGCGGCGCGGGAAGAGTTCGCCGGAATCGCCATGGTCCAGCACCGCGTTGGCCAATTGGCGCAGGCGCGGCTCCTCGGCCAGGGCCGTGGCCAGCTTCATCTGGTTCGTGGTCCAGATCTCCAGCGCGGTGACGTTGGCGTCGAGCGTGACGGCCAGCTCGTCGCGCAGCTGGGCCTCGATCGTGTGGCGCAGCCGAGCGGAGCCCCACCAGCCGAACAGCGCGACCAGTCCCGCGATCAGCAAGGGGATCAACCAGAGCGGAGTTCGGGGCAGTCGCACCATGCGGAGAGACGCCGGGATGCGGCGCAAGGTTTCGCGTTGGCTCAAACGAGCACGACGGTCAGCTTCTTCGGCCCGTGCGCGCCGAGCACAAGGATGCGCTCAATGTCGCCGGTGCGGCTGGGGCCGGTCACGAGCGAGATCATGCTCGGGTAATCCGGCGAATACTTCTGCTGGATCAGCTCAAAGGCGGCGGGAAGGTCGGCCACGAGCTGGTCGCGGCGGGCGATGACCAGATGGTGCGGCGGCAGGACGGACAGGGCGCGTCCGCCGGAACTGCGCGAGGTGACGACAAGCGTGCCGGTCTGGGCCACGAG
>CBFGQE010000279.1:0-4747 GCA_965650815.1 uncultured bacterium | reverse complement strand
AGGAGTTCGTCGAATCAATCCGACTACGAGAGGAGTTCCCGACGCTGCTTCCGAAGAGATTCATTCCTCACCACATTTACATGGGGCGGCTGCATGGATTCGGTCTCTTGGCAGACGACTCCTTGGCGAACTATTTCCACGGGGACCACGGCGACTTCTGGAAGATGGCGCAACCCCGGCAGGAGGAGTTTCTAGGTGCGTATCACAAGGCGAAGGCGGCCTCGACTCCGGGAGGCTCTCAGTTCGCGATCTTGAAAGTATGGATCGACGACAACATGCCGGTTTTTCAAAGGTTTCATTGGGACTGGGCAGGTATCGATGAACACGCGTTGAAGGCGGGATTCAAGAAGGGTGAAGAACTGCCCCCGAACCTGGCAAATTGGGCGGCCGATCACAATCGATCCATCAAGGGAGATGAGTCCGCTGCCAAGTGGCATCTGAAGACCAAGACGAGGCGTGCGAACCCAAAGGAGATCGCCCGAACCGCACAACTTCTCACGCCCCGCCCACGAATTGCCATCGGTCTTCACCCGGAATCCGTCCCTGTGGCGTAAGGTCCTTTCCGGGTCTGCCCTGCTGGAAATTTTTATCTCACGCCAGCAGATACTGAAGGTGCGCGCTACAGCGTGCTTTCAACATGAAAAACACTGACACCGAGTCCCCCCAATTCCTCGACAAGGACGGCGTTGCCCGCCTCTTGAACGTCTCTCGACGAACCGTCGATTCACTCACCGCACGCGGCGACCTCCCCGTTGCCCGTCTTTCCAAGCGGCTTCTGCGGTATCCCCGTGAAGCTGTCGTCGCCGCCATGAACGCCCGCGCCGTGGGCCGCCGCGCTTGAGAAAGGACCAGCCATGACAACGCCCAAAATGATTAGCTCCGTCGTGATCGAACCCCGGCCAACCACTTCCAAAGACGGAATCACGGCCTTCATCAACGAGGGCGAAGGCATCACCTTCGCACAGGAGGCCGACCACAAAGCACCGGGACAGGTTGTGTTTCATCCCGACGAACTGGAGGAACTTTTGCCCCACATTCCCGGCTTGATAGCCGCCGCCCGTATGTGTGCCACCCACACCCCCGGGCCTGAGCCAAAGGTCGATTTTGTTCCCGAGTAGGCCGGGAGTTTTTCGCGATGAAAACAGCACTTCCGGTCCCCGCCACGGGCATCCATCTCCAGGGCTTCGCGCCCGTTCCCAACTGGCTCCTGCGCCGTCGTGAGGTTAACGACGGGACCAAGCTGGTCTTCGGCCGTCTCTGCCAATACTGCGGCGGCGAACGCACCTGCTTTCCGAAGCAAGCGACCTTGGCGGCGGAACTCGGCAAGTCTGAACGGACAATCCGCGACCACCTCGCCGAGCTGGAGAAGCATGGCCTCATCCGCCGCGTTCAACGCGGCTTCGCCCGCTCGAACGTTTACGAGCTGTTGGCGCATCCGTGGCATCTGGAAGGCGGACCGTCGCCGGGCGGTTCTCCTTCGGTCATACCGGCAGAAATCTCCTCCCTTGCGGCAGAATCCTGCCGGTCTGGACCGGCGAATTCCCGCCGCCGTGACCGGCGAGATTCTGCCGGTCCACTAGATGAAAAGAACACTGAAGAGAACACAGAGGAAAAGAGACACACACACGCCGTCGGTTCGTCTGCCTTGGTCTCTCCATCTTTTGAGGAAGCAAGGACGGTGGGGGAGATGCAGGGATTTCCCACCCAAGCGGTCGAGAAGTGGCACGCCGAGATGGAGGCGGTTGGCTGGATCAACAAGCACGGCCAGCCCTTGCGGGACTGGCGGGCCGCGCTTCGCTCCTACGTCGTTTCTTGGCGCGCGGTGGACTCCAAGGCCAGACGACCAGTTCCGACGCAGCCTGCGGCCAATCGGAGGCCGGAAGCGCGCCTCATCAAGGAACCCCTGACCCCCAAGATGATTCAGGTATGATCCAGGATTCTCCCGACGAAAGCCCGAAGCTCCCGCTCACGCCCGGGGAACGATTGGCGGCGCGCGATGTTCCGTCTGGCCACCTCGATGCCGCCGCTCTCCAAGAACTGGATCGGCGCAAGCGGGCCGAATGGGAGGATTTTGAACGGCAAGAGGCCGCGCGCGCCCGAGACGGGCGCGTCGGCCGAGCCCAGCTTCCCCTCCTTCACCGTAACCACGCTGATGCTCTCGACCCCTCCGGCGAATGGGGCCGCGTCTTGGCCAGGCTGTCCACCGTGGAGAGGGGCATCTTTGCTCTGATCGGGCCACGCGGCTCCGGCAAGACCCAGGTCGCCGTAAACTGGATGCTCGCTCACATCGACCAAGGACAGCAGCCCCTCTTCGTGACGCAGACCGATCTTTCCACTCAGATTCGCGCCACCTTCCGACCTCAGTCTTCGCCGGGATCTTTTGAGACGGAAGACAGCATCCTCCGGCGATGCCGGTTCGCGTCCCTGCTGGTGATCGACGAAGTGGGCCGAGACATCGCCAGCGAGTGGTCCGACAAGGTGCTCTTCGAGCTGGTGAACAAGCGTTACGAGCGGGGGCGTCCCACGCTCTTCATCGGGAATGTGGAGAAGGGCCAGATCGGCACGGTCTTGGGTCCATCCATCGTCTCCCGCATGGAAGAGGACGGCGGAGTCATCTGGCTCGGTGAGCGCAACTACAGGGAGCTTCGCAGAGCAGAGTGAGGCCGCCCCTTTGGGAATCTCTTTGTCGGCGCTGACCTGTCATCGGTTGTCCTCTCGGGCGAACGGTTGCCACTTGGCAGAGAGTTCCGCGCCGAGGGGCATCTGTTACTGGTGCCAGTTTTTGTCCGCCTCCTTTTTCATGCTAGTATTGGGCGGCCGGACTACGGCCCGGCTGCACCCCGCCCTTGCCGTCCCCCACCGGGGCTGCTCTTTTCGTCCGCACCGCCATGAAGACCTTCCCACTGCCCGCCAGTGCCGCCGCCTTGGCCTTTGTCATCGCGTCCGGCTGCACTACCGACCCCAACATCGAAAAAGGCCCGCACGGCACCATCGCCTATCATGTCTCCGTGGACGCCAGCGAGCCAGGCGTCCGCATCGAGGTGGACGGCGAGGACAAGGGACGCACCCCGCTGACGTTGAAAATCTGGGGAGACAAGGACGGCACCTTCCACAACTTCGGAAACAGCCGCTATGTGGTGAAAGCCTACCCGACCAAGGCGGGCCAATACGCCCAGACCAAGGTCTTCGGCACCGGTGGCTGGTTCGCACCCGAGAGCAAGGTGCCCAAGAAGATTTTCTTCGAGATGGGGCTGGCTCCCGAAGTGCCGACAGAGCGGATCGAGATCGTCACCCCGTAGGGCCTTCACGGAAAACGGCCGTTTCGTTTGTTTCTTTTGTTGAGAAGCGCCCGGAGCTGGCCGATGTTCCGGGTGCTGCTATGAAAACCGTCGCTTCTCCCCGGTCTGCCGTTCCCTCCGTGGTGCCTTCCGAAGCCGACCGCACGCTGGCGCGGGATTCCGCCCGAGACTTGAGCCTGCTTCTCGGCCGAAAGCCCGGAACGACGAGCCTCAAGGTGGCCGTGCGCGGCGGCAAACAGCCCGACGCCATTCCGGTCCCCGCTTCGGCTCTGCCCCTGATCGCCGACCTGCTCACCCAACTGGCCCGTGGCCGGGCGGTGACGATCATCCCGCTGGATTCCGAGCTCACCACCCAGCAGGCGGCGGATTTTCTCGGCGTGTCCCGTCCCCATCTTGTGAAGATGTTGGACCGGAAGGAACTTCCATTCCGCAAAGTGGGCACACATCGGCGCGTGCTTTTCGCGGACCTGACGGAGTTCAAGGCCAAGCGGATCGGCGACCGCAGGAAGGCGTTGGACGAGCTGGCCAGCGAAGCCCAGGCGCTGGGCCTCGGCTACTGAACCCTCCCGGATGACCTCGCCCTTCACCGCGCTTTTCGACGCCTGCGTCCTCTACCCGGCTCCGTTGCGGGACTTGCTGCTGGAATTGGCCACCACCGACCACTTCCGGGCGAAGTGGAGTCCGCTGATCCACGAAGAGTGGATGACGGCCGTTCTGCGGGAGAGGAAAGACCTCAAACGGTCCCAGCTCGAACGCACCCGCGCCCTGATGGACGCCCACGCGGAAGGCTGCGTCGTCACCGACTTTGAAGACCTGATCGACGCACTGAAGCTCCCCGATCCAAAGGACCGCCATGTCCTCGCCGCCGCCATCTGCGGCCGGGCCGATGTCATCGTCACCTACAACCTGAAGCATTTCCCGGAATCGGCTCTCGAACGGTTCGGCATCGAAGCCCAGCACCCGGACCGGTTCATCGGGCACTTGGCCGATTTGGTGCCCCAGATCGTCTGCCACGCCGCCCGGACCGTTCGGCGGCGTTTGAAGAATCCACCCAAGACAGTCGGCGACTACATCGCCTGCCTGCGGCAACAGGGCCTTCCGGAAACGGCGGCGTTTCTGGAGGAGAACCGGGAGCTGATTTGATCCGCCACCTTTGGCAAAAAATTTCACACCCCGAACCCATCGGCCCCCGCGCCCCCTCTGCATCAATCGACACCCCCCCGCCCCATCTCAGGATTGGGCGAGAATTTCTGACAGTGTTCTGACGGGAATCCCGCGATTCGATGCGCCAAGTTGCATGATCGGCGAAAATGCGTCACCGCTCGAAAATGGAAGCATCGTCAATGTTGACAGTGGTTTCGTGCAGGTTGACGCACGATGACGAAATCGCTGTCGAGGCTTCGACCCCCTCTGTCGGCACCAAATCTTCCCGGTTCCCTTTTCCGGAA
>CBFGQE010000278.1:0-4749 GCA_965650815.1 uncultured bacterium | reverse complement strand
GACGGACGGAGCCGGATCGTTCTTGGCCAAATCGAGGAACGCCTTCTCGACCGAAGGCCAAGCGAACGAGTCAACCGAGAAGCCGACGCGCTCCGCCAGCAAACGCACGGCCCAGAGACGAAGATGCTCATCCCCGTCGCGAGTGGCCCCGGTGATCCGCTGGACCAGCCAATCGGTCGATGGTCCGCCCACGGCGTTGAGGGCCCAAAGAACCCGGAGCCGTTCGGCGCGGTTCTGGTAGCTGTGGCGGCCAAACTCCTTGGTCAATTCGGCGAGAGGAATCGCGGGGTTGGCCTCCCGCGCCGTGCGCGTGGCCAGCACTTGGCGCGCTTGGCGGGCGGCCCATTCGTTGGAGCCGGTGAGCAGCGGCAACAGTTCTCGGCCCGAGAGCCGGGTGAGATCACCAAAGACGGGTTTGGCCGGATCGCCGTAGGTGATCTTGTAGATGCGGCCGGAGCTGCGGTGGACACCGTCGTGTTCGTGGCATTCGCCGGTGTCGGACCAGTCGGACAGGAAGACGCCACCGTCCGGGCCCTGGATCAGATCGAGCCCGCGAAACCACGGGTCGCCGGACTGGAAGAGATCGGGCTCGTGCCGCGCCACGTAGCCCGAGCCTCGGCGTTCGATCCGTTCCACGTTCAAACGGCGGCCGTGGAGATTCACGGTGAAAACCTTGCCGCGAAAGGCCGCGGGCCAGTTGTCGCCCTGATAGATCATCAAGCCGCTGTGGGCGTGGCCGCCGCCGAGGTTGTCGCTCTCGGCGGCGAAGGTTGTGCCGTCCTGCGAAGCGCGGCTCTTGGTCCAGCTCTGGCCGGTGTCGAAGTGGTAGTGGTCCGCGTGCTGGGGGATCAGCTCGTAGCTGTGGGGGTTCACGTCCGCGCCGTGCATCCGCTGGAAATGCGCGCCGGGGATTGCGTGCCAGAAATGGCCGATGACCGTGTTGATGAAGAACGGTTCGCCCTCCGCGTTCCAGTCGAGGCCCCAGGGGTTCGTCGTGCCGTGGCTGACAGCCTCGACCACGCGGCGCACGGGATGGTAGCGCCAGATGCCGCCGTTCATCACGACGCGGTTCGTCCCGGGCGTGCCGGGGCGGCCGATGTTCGCCTGGCTGGAGATGCCGACGCGGCCCCAGAGCCAGCCATCGGGGCCCCACTTCAAACCGTTGGCGAAGGTGTGGTGGTTGCCGCCGCCGGTATCGAAGCCGTCGAGCAAGACCTCGGGTTCGCCGTCGGGAATGTCGTCGCCGTTCTTGTCCGCGACGAAGAGCAGTTGCGGCGGGCAAAGCAGGAACGCGCCGCCGTATCCGGTCTCGACGCTGGTGAGGATCTTGGCCCGGTCGAAGAAGACGGTGCGTTTATCGAACCGGCCGTCGTGGTCCGCGTCCTCGAAGATCAGCACGCGGTCCGAGAGGTTGGTGGCGAACTTCACCGCCGCCTCGGCGTAGGTGTAGTTCTCCGCCACCCAGAGCCGGCCGCGCGGATCGAAGGCCATCGCGATGGGCTGGCGCACATCGGGTTCGCTGGCGAAGACGGAGACCTTGAAGCCGGGCGGAAGCCGGAACGACTTCCCCGCCGCTTCGGCCGACATGGGTTCGCGGCCGGGCTTCTCGGTGTTGTAGGCGTCGGGAAAACTGTCGGCAGCGTGCAGCGAATGGCCGGCAGGCAGGAGGCAGAGCAGCGCCGAGAGCACTGAGACGCTGGGCAGGATCGCTCGGACGGTGGGCATGGGAGGCAATGGACGGGTTTGGATCGAGTCGGCGCAATGGCGAAGTGCGCGATTCGACGGTGGGCCTTTGCCCCGCCTTCACGTGATCTTGGGGGCGATGGAATTCAACGCGCGGCGCAGCAGGCCGGGGTTCCGGCGGAGAGGTCGGGGCTCAGGTAGGGGATGCCGAGGGACAGGCCGCGCAGGATGAGGAGCAGGGCCACGACGGTGAGGGAAGCGGGGATGAGCTTCTGCAAATGGAGACGGAAGGGGGCGAGGAAGGTCTTCCCCGAGAGCGACACGCCGAACATCAGCGGCACGGTGCCAAGGCCGAAGGCGGCCATGTATTCCATGCCGTGGGTCCAGTGGCCGGTGGCGAGGGACGCGGCGGCGGCGGCATAGACGAGGCCGCAGGGCAACAGGCCGTTGAGCATTCCCAGAAGGAGCAACGAGCACAGGGAGCGTTGTTGCAGCAGGCGACCGAGCTTGCCCTTCAACCAACCGACGGCGCGCACGACGGGCGGGGTGGTATAGCGGGTGGAGACGATCAGTCCGAGCAGGATGGCCACGCCCGCGCCGATGGAGAGCCAGCGCTGGACCCCGGCCAAGGCCAGGCTGCGGCCGAGCAGGCCGAAGATCGCACCGATGAGCGTGTAGGTGACGATGCGGCCGAGGTTGTAGGCGAGCCGACCGGTGATGAAGGAGGTCCACCCGCGTCCGGGATGGGGCAGGGCCAGGGCGATGGCACCGCACATGCCGACGCAGTGCAGGCTACCGACAAGGCCGAGCATGAACGCGGTCCAGATCATGGGATGGGCTGGACCAGGTAAGGCGAAGGCTCCGGCCGAGCCGCCGGAGGATTTCCACCGTTCAGGAAGGCGTCTTTGGCAACTCCGGAACGTCGGGGAGTTGCCAGTGAAGCTTCGGAAAAGTTGAGGAACCGCAACGGCGGCTCGGCCGGAGCCTTCGCCCTACCTGTGATCGTTCCGGTGGTCTTCATCGCGCTCTCAGAGAACGACCGACTGGTCGTGGAAGAATTCCTCGTCGCCGACCTTCCAGGTCACGCGGACTTTCCAGAGGCCGGACTGGAGCGACCTGGTGTCGATGCTCTGGACGGCTTCGCCTCCGAGCGAGAGCGGGATCTGCTGGTCCAGCTTGGCGTTGGAGGGGCGGTAGAGGTGGACGGTGCCGGTGGGTTTCTGGCGGACGTGTTCCGGCGGCAAGACGATGCGGATGGCGCCTTCGGCGTGGGTGATGGCGACTTGGCGTTCGACGGCTTTGGTGCGGTTCACGCGGTCGATCTGCTGCTGGAACTTGATCTCCTCGTCGTAATAGTCGGCACGGACGAGGTCCATCTTGTGGCCTTGGGCGAAGACGATGTAGCTGAAGACGCCGGTGGCGAAAAGAGCCATCCAAGCGATGATCGCGTAGGGCCAGAGGGAGCGCGGGGGCTGGGGGGCTGGGGTGTTCATGGGAGCGAAGATGGGTTGGGCGACGGAGCGGCACCGGAAACGACGCTGCGCTGGTTTCCTCCGGATGTTTGGGCTGCGCGGCAACGCAGCCCTACCGACTTGGTGAGGTTCATGGCACGATCTGGTCGGCGCGGGGGCCGACGAACGAGGTTTTCACGGTTTCCAGGCGGCGGCCGTTGGAATAGACGCCGATGACGAGCGGGGTGGACTGGCCCTGGAGCTTGTCGGGCGCGAGTTCGATGAGGACGGAGGTTTCGGCCAGCTTTTCGGCCGGAGCCACGAGCTGCTGGCCGGTCATCACGCGCAGGGAGCCTTCAGTGTTTTCCAGACGGAACTCCACGGGCAGGTCGTGGCCGCGTTTGTTGATGACCTTCACCGTGTAGAGATTGCTGAAGTTGCCCTCGGCGGTCTTCTGGAACAGTCCGCCCTTGGCGCGGAGGAAAAGGGTTTCCACTTCGGAACGGGTAAAGACGAGGTAGGCCAGCAACGCGACGAGGCCGGCGATAATCGTCGTGTAGAGCTTCATGCGCGCGGTGTAGCGCAGGGGTTCGCCTTTCTGGATGCCGTTGAGCGAGGCGTAGCGGATCAGGCCCTTGGGGCGGCCGACCTTGGTCATCACGGTGTCGCAGGCGTCGATGCAGGCGGTGCAGTTCACGCACTCCATCTGGGTGCCGTTGCGGATGTCGATGCCGGTGGGACAGACGGCGACGCACTGGTGGCAATCGACGCAGTCGCCGAGCCCGGCGGCCCGGCGGGCTTCGACGGGCTGCTCGCGTTTCAACGGAGCCCGGCCTTCTCCGCGCTTGTGGTCATAGGCCACAACCATGGTGTTCTCGTCGATCAGCGCCGACATGAAGCGGCCATAGGGACAGATGAAGGTGCAGGCCTGTTCCCGGAACCGGGCGAAGATGCCGTAGAACAGCAGGCTGAAGGCGATCATGAAGCCGAGCCCGACGAGGTGCTTGCGCGGATCGTCGGTGCTGATGGCGATCATCTGCTCGCTGCCGATGATGTAGCTGAGGAGCGTGTTCCCCACGACGAACGAAAGAAAGAAGTAGATCGCGTGTTTCAGGAGCTTCTTCGCCAGCTTCTTTCCCTTCCACGGCAGCTTATCGAGGGCGCGCTGCGCATGGGCGTCGCCTTCGATGAGGTATTCGATGGGGCGGAAGACCATTTCCATCATCACCGTCTGGGGACAGGCCCAGCCGCACCAGAGGCGGCCGAAGGCGGTGGTGAAGATCATGATGCTGGCGAAGAAGAGCAGCATGGTGACCGCGAAGATGATCGAGTCCTCGGGCCAGAAGATCTGGCCGAGGATCGAGAACTTGCGCTCCACGATGTTCAGCATCAGGAGCGGGTTGCCGTCGATCCGGATGAACGGACCGGCGAACATGATGGCGATGAGGGCCCAGGCGAACCACGTCCGCCGGGTGGTCCAGGTGCCGCAGGGCTTCTTGGCATAGACCCACTTGCGGCTGCCGTCCTGGTGGGCGGTCGCCAAGTGGTCGCGGTAGTCGCCCCAGTTGATCTCCTGCTCGGCCCCGGTGGACGGCTTCTTGGGGGAGGAAGGAGG
>CBFGQE010000277.1:0-4773 GCA_965650815.1 uncultured bacterium | reverse complement strand
GCGGCCTTGAGGAGGAGGCTGGGATTGGTGGTGGCGTCGCGCGGGGTGTATTTGCGCATGGCGGCGAAGTCGCCGGTGTCGGCCACGATCAGGCTGTGGTTTTTGATCTGGGTCAGCAGGTCGTTCATAGACAGAGGTGGGGAGCATATTCAGGCCACAGCGCCGGGCGCAACTGGGCGGACGGAGGGGATGCGGGAAAGTTTTCGATGGAGGGAATCGAGCCCGCGCATGGCCGGCTGGCGGCGCGGAGCCGTGGCATCAAGGGGTTGCACAAAGACCGGAACCACGGGCGTTCCCGGGGATGAGAAATCCGAAAGATTGTCGTTTCGCAGACTCAAGAATTCCGAGGGGTGGCCGATGAATCAGGTGTCGTGTGACAACGGCATCCGGTAGCCATCAAAAGCCGGAGAGGAAAACGGTGAGCCTCACGAAAATCCACCCGCGGCACGGATGCCGTGTATTCCCCCTTAGACCAAGGGTGACTCAAGGAAAGAGTCTATGATCATTAACACTAACGTTTCGGCCCAGAGCAGCGCCCGTCTGCTCAATGAATCCTCCTCGATGCTGTCCAAGTCGCTGTCGCGACTCTCCTCGGGGTCCAAAATCGTGTCTCCCGAGGATGATGCCGCAGGCTTGGCGGTGTCCCAACGGTTCGACGCGCAGATCAGCCGCACCAATGCTGCCCGCAGCAACATCGGCAACGCGATCTCGTTCAACCAGACCCAGGACGGATTCTTGCAGAAGGTGGGCAAGGCTTTGGACCGCATGAGCGAGCTGTCGATCCTGTCGCAGGACGTCACCAAGTCCGATTCGGACCGTGCCCTCTACGACAAGGAATTCACCGAGCTGAAGTCCTACATCACCAACACGGGGACGAAGGATTTCAACGGCGTCAGCCTCTTCGGGGGCGACACGCTTTCGGTCACGACCGACGGCGACACCAGCGGCGGCACCAGTGGCGCGTTCTCCATGGCGGGGGTGGACCTGGCCGGCACGACGTATTCGTCGGCGACGGACAACACCATCAACGTGGCGACCACCACTGCGGCGGCCTCGGCCTTGACCAACATCAAGTCGGCCATCACGCAGCTGGCGACGGACCGCGCTCAGATCGGTGCGAACATCGCACGCCTGAACTTCACCAACGAACAGTTGGGCGTCCTCAAGGACAACATTTCACAGGCCAACAGCCGCATCAAAGATGTGGATGTGGCCGAGGAAAGCACGAAATTCGCGCGCTACAACATCCTGGTCCAGGCTGGAACCGCGATGCTGGCGCAGGCGAACCAGACGCCGCAGGGCGCCCTGCGACTCCTGTCGTAAGCGGGAGCGCGGCACCCGCAGCGGTCAGCGAGGACCGGCCGACGTGATGAACGTCGGCCGGTCTCTTTTTTGCCCGCCGGCCGGGTGCCAAAGCTTCTCCTCAAGTATTCCGGGGGGGAGCCGATACATTCATTGACCGCAAGGTCGGGGTGCCGGAGCCCAGATTTCACCGGACGGGACAAGGCGATGCCCGCAATGAACTTCGCCCGTGGCATGGATGCCACGTCAGAGTCCCTCTTCGGAGGGGCGACTCACGGAAAGAGTCTATATGGTCATCAATACGAACGTTTCGGCCCAGAGCAGCTCCCGCTTGCTCTCCGAATCCTCCTCAATGCTGTCGAAGTCGCTGGCGCGACTCTCCTCCGGCTCCAAGATCGTCTCCCCCGAGGACGACGCCGCCGGTTTGGCCGTTTCCCAACGGTTCGATGCGCAGATCAACCGCACCCAGGCCGCCAAGAGCAACATTGGCAACGCCGTCTCCTTCAACCAGACCCAGGACGGGTTCCTCCAGAAGGTCGGCAAGGCCCTGGATCGCATGTCCGAACTCGCGATCCTCTCGCAGGACGTCACCAAGTCCGACACGGACCGTGACCTCTACCAGAAGGAGTTCACCGAGCTGAAGACCTACATCACCAACACGGCGACGAAGGACTTCAACGGCGTCAGCCTGTTCGGCGGCAACACCCTGTCGGTCACGACCGACGGCGACACCAGCTCCGGCGACGCCGGCGCGTTCTCCATGTCCGGAGTGAACCTCTCGGCGGCTTCCTACACGAACGCGACCGACAGCTCCTCGAGCGTGGCCACCACCACGGGCGCCGCGACCGCCCTGACCAACGTCAAGGCCGCGATCACCCAGCTCGCCACCGACCGCGCGCAGATCGGCGCCAACATCGCCCGTCTGAACTACACCAACGAACAGTTGGGCGTCCTCAAGGACAACCTCGCCGCCGCCAACAGCCGCATCAAGGATGTGGATGTCGCCGACGAGTCCACCAAATTTGCCCGTTACAACATCCTGGTTCAGGCAGGCACCGCGATGTTGGCCCAGGCAAACTCGACACCGCAGTCCGCCCTCCGGTTGCTTGGTTAAGCACCCGGTGGCCGCTTCGGTGGCTACGGCCCGGCCGGCGCGCAAGCGTCGGCCGGGCTTTTTTCGTTTCCAGGACCGCGCGCCGACGGTCCAGGAGCCGCGCCGGGAACTGGGCCCCGTCCGGCGCGCCGTTTTTGCAGGACATTGGGAACCTTTGTCCATGTCCCGCCGGAGGGGCTTCTCCCAGCGTTTCCGTCACCAATCCCGACCCGCCGACCGGGCCGGTCCGGACGCCGCGCAGCGTCCGTGATGGCCGCAGGCCGGATCGGTTCCCGCCCCGGGCGGAACGGCGTGATTCGCGACTGCAACAATTCGGTCGAGGAACGGACGGATCGATGGAATACGTTTCCTTCGGTCGATCCGTCCGTCCGTTTTCTTCCCGCTGAGCCTTCGTTGGAAGGGCGGTGCGTCCTCCTGCAACGTCCGCCGCAGATCCTGTTCGGCGACGGGGCTTCCGGCGAACTGGCCGCCAATTTCTCGGCGCGGGGGCTGCGCCATTGCCTCGTCATCACCAGCCCGTCGGTCCATCGCCTCTTCGAATGCCGCTTGGCCGAGCTGCGCGCGGGTGGACTGCGGGTGACGGTCTTCGACGGGGTCCGGCCCGAACCGACTCTCGCCGATTTCGACGCCTGTTTGGGTTTTGCCCGGCTCCAGCATCTCGACGGCATCCTCGGTGTCGGCGGCGGCAGTGTGCTCGATGTCGCCAAGCTCGCGGCCGCGTTGATCGACGGGCGGCAACAGATCCACGAAGCCTTCGGCACGGGCCAATTGTCCGGTCGCCGGATCTTTCTCGGCTGCGTGCCGACGACCTCCGGAACCGGCAGCGAAGTTTCTCCCAACGCCGTGCTGCTCGACGTGGAAGCGCGGATGAAGAAGGCGGTCATCAGTCCGCACTTGGTTCCCGACTTGGCCTGCGTCGATCCGCTGCTGACCCATTCGCTGTCGCCTGCGTTGACGGCCGCGACGGGGATGGACGCGCTGACGCACTGCATCGAGGGCTTCGCCAACCGGAACGCCCATCCGGCGGTCGATCTGCATGCGCTGGAAGGCATCCGGCTCATCGGCCGCCATCTGCTGGACGCGGTCGTGGACGGATCGAACGCGGCGGCACGGGCGGCCGTGGCGTTCGGCAGCCTGCAAGGCGGGCTTTGCCTGGGACCGGTCAACACGGCGGCGGTCCACGCGCTCTCGTATCCGCTCGGCTGCGAATTTGGCATCGGCCACGGCCTCGCGAACGCGCTGCTCTTGCCGCACGTGATGCGCAGGAACCTTCCCGCCGCGCCGGATCGCTACGCCCACATCGCCCGCGCTCTCGGCGTGGAAGCGAAGGCCGATGATCTCGGAACCGCCCGCGCGGGCGTGGAGCGGTTGGCCGAAATGCTGGCCTCCTGTCCGGTGCCGCAACGGCTTTCCGAATTGGGCATTCCAGAACGCGCGTTGCCCGATCTGGCCCGCTCCGCGTTGACCGTGAAACGGCTCCTGAAGAACAACCCGCGTCCCGTGTCCGAGGAAGACGCGCTCGCCATCTACCGGGCGGCTTTCTGACGATGTCCCCTTCCGCTCCAGGCAAGAAACTCGGCGGCGTCGTGGTTCCGCTGGTCACGCCCATCGACGACGCGGGCGGCTTGGACGAGGCGGCCGTGGCGCGGTTGGTCGAGTTGCTCGTCCGTGGCCGGGTGCAGGGCGTGTTCGTCCTCGGGACCACCGGTGAGGCCCCGTCCGTGCCGGTGGCGATGAGGGACCGGTTGGTGGAATGCGTGCGTGTCGCTTCGGCCGGACGGCTGCTGGTCTATGCCGGCATCAGCGGCAACAGCTTCGCCGAAGCGGCGGCGGCGGGATCGCGGTATCTCACGGCGGGCGCGGACGCCGTGGTGGCCCACGTGCCCAGCTACTATGATCTCCAGCCACACGAATGCCTGGGCTACTTCACCGCGCTGGCGGACGAGCTCGGCCGCGACCTGATCCTCTACAACATTCCCGCGACCACCGGCATCTCCCTGCCTTTGGACGTGTGCGAAACGCTTTCGCACCATCGCGCCGTGGTGGGGCTGAAGGATTCGGAGAACGATCCGGCCCGGCTGCGGGAGTTGCTCCGGCGAATGGGCGGAAGGACGGATTTCTCGGTCTTTGTCGGCACCGGCGCGTTGATGGCCGAAGGGCTTCTGCTCGGCGCGGACGGCATCGTGCCCAGCGTGGGCAACCTGTCGCCGGAGCTCTGCCGAGAACTCTTCGACGCCGCCCAAGCGAAGGACGAAGCCCGCTTGGCCCGGGCGCAGATTCGTTTCCAGGAAGTGTCCACGCTCTACCAACGCGGCCGGACCTTGGGCCAATCTCTGGCCGCGCTGAAGGCCGCCATG
>CBFGQE010000276.1:0-4793 GCA_965650815.1 uncultured bacterium | reverse complement strand
ACCGACACGTAGAGCGGGCAGCCTGCCCGCAGCCCAGCCTGGCAGGCCGGGCTACTTGACGGGCTGGCAGCCCGTCCTACTTGCAAGAGCCCACTCCGGTAGCGGCGAACGGAAGTTCGCCGCCATTCAACCCCGGAGATTCAGCTCCTCCTCCAACGCCCGCACCGCCTTCTCCAGCTCCTTCTCCCCGATGTTCAACGGCGGGGTGAAGCTGATGACCTCGGCGTGTTCGCCTTCGGGCAGGAAGACGAAGCCACGCTGGAGCAGGCGCTTGATGATCCCCAGAGATTCTTCCGTGGCGGGGGAACCGTCCGGGCGACGCAGCTCCAGTCCGACCATCAGCCCGATCCCTCGAACGGAGAGGGTCAGGTTGGGCGACTGGATCTGGCCAAGGCGTTTCAGCAAGGAGCGGCCGACGCGGGCGCTGCGTTGGGGAAGTTTCAGCCGCTTCAATTCCCGGATCTGGGCCAGCGCCATCGCGCAGCCGACCGGGTGGCCGAGGAAGGTGCTGGTGTGGATCGCTTCGCCGCCCGACACCGGCCAAGCGCGGTCCATCACGTCGGCGCGGCCCACGCAGGCCGACAGCGGGAAGCCGCCGGTCAACGCCTTGCCGAGGCAGATGAGGTCGGGCGCGACGCGCTCATGTTCGCAGGCGAACCAAGCGCCGGTGCGGCCAAAGCCGGTGTAGATCTCGTCGAGAATGAGCAGCGCGCCGTATTCGTCGCAGAGTCGGCGCAGGAGACCGAGGAAGCCGTCGGGCGGCAGGTTGATGCCGCCGCGTGCCTGGACGGGTTCGACGAGAATCGCGCCGATCTCGCCGCTGGCGAGGTGGCTGCGGAGCGCAAGCTCGGTCTCCTCCAAGGCCGTGACTCCCTGATGCCGGTGAGGAAACGGCACAAAGCGGCCGAACTCGCGGAGCTGGTCGCGGAATCCGGCGCGGAAATGTTCGCGGTGCGTGGCATTGAGCGCGCCGTAGCCGAGTCCGTGGTAGCCGCCTTCAAACGCGATGATGCCGGACTTGCCCGTGGCGAGCAGCGCGGTCTTGAGCGCGGATTCCACAGCCTCGAAGCCGGAGTTGCTGAAGATCACCTTGCCGGATGCCTGATACCCGATGCCGGATGCCGGATTCATGCGCCTCCAGCGGGCGAAGGTGAGACGGCTGAGTTCGCGGGCCAGTTCGGCCTTCAACGGATGCGGATGCACGTCGCCCATCGCGTGGAGCAGCGTGGCCATCTGCTTCTGCCCGGCGCGGACCACGGCGGGATTGGCGTGCCCGGCGGCGGCGACTCCGAACGCGGCGGTGAGATCGAGATACTTCCGCCCTTCCGCATCCCAGACGTGGCAGCCCTTGGCCTTGGTCCAGACGATGGGCCAAGTGCCGTCGGGATCGATGAACGTGACGTTCGGCGACTCGAACTGGCGGAGGAGCTGAAGGGTTTGGCGGGAGGTCACAATTCAAACGGTAGGGCGCATCTGCGTTCATCCGTGTTCATCTGCGGTTCAAAAGGTCACACGCCCTTCTGATCAGGCGGCCAGATGAACTTGTGCATCTGGAGCTGGAAGCGCACGGGTAGGGCGTCGGCGACGATGCGCTCGACAAGGTCTTTGCGACTGATCGGCGTGTGGTCCTGAGGAAAGGCTTTGAGCGACTTGTCCTGTTGGTGCGGCAAAAGCGGCGCGACCCAGGAGAAGAGCAGCGGGCACTTGGCGGACAGGTCGTGCTCGGCGATGCGCGCCTTGGCCCATTCGTAGTCCTCGACCGTGCCGATGACGAACTTCACTTCGTCGGTCGGCTGGAGGTGCCCGATGTTCGGCCAAAACATCCGGCCGGATTCACCGCTGCTCGGGCACTTCAGATCCATGATGCGGCGGACGCGGCGATCGGTCTTGGAAATGTCGATCGCGCCGCTGGTTTCGACGAGCACCGTGAAGCCGTCGTCGCAAAGAGCGGCCATGAGCGGAAGGGCGTTGGCCTGGAGCAAAGGCTCGCCGCCGGTGAATTCGACGAGGGGGAGCCGGATGCAAGATGCCGGATGCCGGATGCCGGATGGGTAGGGTGCGGCCAACTTGTCGATCTGGGCGCGGACGTCTTCGACCGTCTGCTTCTTGCCATCGGTGAAGGCGTAGGCGGTGTCGCAGTAGGAGCAGCGGAGATTGCAGGCGGTCAGACGGACGAAGACGCACGGGAGCCCCGCAAAGGTGCTTTCCCCCTGGAGACTCAGATAGACTTCGTTGACGACAAGCGTGGCGGACACGGTGGCACTTTAGGCGGTTTCCCGGCACGTAGCGCAAGCTTCCGGCTTGCCGTGCCACCGACATCTGGTCGGCCGACGCGCTTCCGATGGAGCACGCCCAAGCAAGCGCGACGCTTGCGGCACGGTCGGCTGGAAGCCGGTGCTACGGCAAGCCAGAGGCTTGCGCCACGACGACGCGGCAAGAGCGCCAAAACCTTTGCGGCCTTGGCGCTCTTGGCGTTGGGGGAAACAACGGTCCGGATCAATAGACCGCGATCTTGGCGCGGGAACGGAACTCATTCTCGTCGATTCGGCCTTCGGCCAAGGCGGCGGCGGCGGACTTCTTCACGGAAAGGGTCATGGTGGTGGGAGTCGAAGCGGGCTCCGGGCCCGAACTGCTCGTCGTCGCGACGCGCCCGGCATAGCTGCCGGCCGGTCCGGGCATCATCCCGCCGCCGCCCATTCCCGCGATACCATAGGTCTCCACCATCATCCGCCCGCCGGCCACGCTGGAGGTCACCACGACCGTCACGGTGTCGTCGTCGCCGAGGTGGCGGAAGTGGTGCGTGTTCGCCAGCGCCTTGAGCACGCCTTTCTTCAACGACTCGACGCGCTCGGCGTTGAACTCCGGCCGCCGTTCCTGCAGCGCGTTCGGATCGAACGGATCGGCTTCACCGCGCACTTCGCGCCGGGCGGATTCCCAGGCCGAGTTGCCTTTGGCCGAGACGGGCTCCTTCTTCTCCGCGTCGGGCGGGGCGCTCAAGGGAAAGGGCACGGAGTTCTGGAAGACCGCACCGTGGCCGAGGATGAAGACATCCCGGCTGGCTCCGCCGGAGAAGGTCTGGACGACGATGCCCATCGCCCGCCGTTCCTTGCCGTGGGAGCCGGCCTCGGCCACGGAATCTTCCAGCAGCTTGGCCATGATCCGCATGTCTTCGCGGATTTCGTCGAGCTTCTCGGCGGGGAGACTCTGCGTCGAAACGATCAGGGCCTCGTCCGAGATGGAGGACGCCCGGCCGAAGGTGAACGCGCCGGGCTTCGAGACGGTCACGCGCCGGTTCATCTCCACCGGATGGCGCGCATTCTCCAACTGCCGATGCACGTCACCGACGGCGCGTCGCGCGTCCCCGTTCACGTTGACTTCGATTTCGGCGAGATCGTGTTCGATGGGAACCGGTGCGACCGGCGGAGCACCAGGAGCGCTGGGTGCCCCGCCGGGAACTCCGGACTGGGCCCAGACGGTTTGGGAGAGAGCGAGAGCGACCAGCAACGGAGCCAGCAAAGCGGAGGAGGTTTTCATGGTGATGGAGGGATGGAGTGGAAAGAGCAGGAAATCATTGCAGCGTGTCGGGCCGGGCGGACGGAGAAGAGCTGTTCGCCAGTTGCACCAGGCTGGATTCCGTCTGGCGGAAGCCGGCGGCGGTGAAGACGGCCACGGTCTCCAGTTCCTTGCGGAGCGAGAGGTAGTTCGCCGCCTGCTCGGTGCGCAGGTCGCGGAGCTGGTCGCCGACGGCGGTGGCGAAGGGCTTGAGCTGTTCCTTGGTCTCGGCCACGGCGGCGGACCGGACGCGGGAGTCGAGCCCGGTTTCCAGCGCGGCCAATTGCGCCCGCAGCGCGGCCACTTCGTCCTTGGAGGCAGCGGTGCCGCGGCCGGCGAAGAAGCCCAAGGTCAACAGGACCGCCACGGACGCCGCGACGGAATAGCCCCGGCGCCAGCGCGCGCCCTTCGCCGACGTGGCCAACGGCTGCGGCGCGATGCGCCATTGGTCCAGGCCGCCGAGCACCGCCTGCCAACGGGCGACATCGGCGCGGCATTCGGCGCACTCGGACAGGTGTTGGCGCAGACGGGCGGCTTCGGCGGGATCGGCGGCTTCATCGGCGTAGAGGTGGGCGAGCCACTGTTCGCGGGTGGGATGGTTCATAGGACGGAAAGCTGTTTGGGCCGCGGCGGCGCGGCGGGGTTGAATTCGGCCAGCAACGGCGCGAGACGCTCCAGCGCCTCGGCCATGCGGGATTTGACGGTGCCTTCGGGGATCTCCAGCACGTCGGCGATCTCGCGGAGCTTCAAGCCCTCGTAGTGCCGCAGGATCACGACCACGCGGTAGGGCTCGGGCAACCGTTGCAACGCTTGGCGGACGGACTCGGCGCTCTCGGCCGCTTCCAGCCGGAGGGCGGGACCGGGTTCGGTGGATTCCCCGAAGGATTGCTCCGGCGCTTCGGCTTCGAACTCGTCCATCGGCGATTCGCGGCGGCGCTGGCGGCGGCGCAGCTCGTCGTGGCAGAGGTTCAACGCCACGCGCCAAAGAAAGGTGGAGAACCGGCTGTCCGGTCGGAACTCGGCGCGCTTGGCGTAGATGCGCAGAAAGGTCTCCTGCGCCACGTCGTCCGCCCGGTGCGCGTCTCCCACCATGCGGAAGCCGAGCCGCCGGACCGGTTCGCGCCAGCGGTGGACCAACTGGTCGAAGGCCGTCGCATCGGCCTCTTGCTGGAGCCGCCACATGAGCTGTTCGTCGGTGGGATCGAACAGGCGGCGCAGCGGCTGGAACAGTTTGGACATCG
>CBFGQE010000275.1:0-4800 GCA_965650815.1 uncultured bacterium | reverse complement strand
GCAAATACACCCCGCGCGACGCCACCACCAATCCCAGCCTCCTCCTCAAGGCCGCGACCATGCCGGAATACGCCGAGCTGATCGACGCCACCTTGAAATCCGTCCCCTCCTCCCTCTCCGGAGCCGCCAAGCTGGACGACGCCCTCGACCGCCTCGCCGTCGCCTTTGGCCTCGAAATCCTCAAGATCGTCCCCCACCGCGTCTCTACGGAAGTGGATGCCCGTTTGAGCTTCGACTATCAGGGCACCTTGGCCAAAGCCTGCAAGCTCATCGGCCTCTATGATGCCGCCGGAATTCCCCGTGAACGCGTGTTGATCAAGATCGCCTCCACTTGGGAGGGCATCCAGGCCGCCGCAGCCCTGAAGAAGGAAGGCATCGCCTGCAATCTCACCCTGCTCTTCTCCTTCGCCCAGGCCGTCGCCTGCGCCGAAGCCGGCGTGCAGCTCATCTCGCCCTTCGTCGGCCGCATTCTCGACTGGTATAAGAAGAGCACCGGCAAGGCCGACTACGCTCCGGCGGAAGATCCCGGCGTCGTCTCCGTCACCCGCATCTACAACTACTACAAGACCTACGGCTACCAGACCGAGGTCATGGGCGCGTCCTTCCGCAACATCGGTGAAATCACCGAACTGGCCGGTTGCGACCTCCTCACCATCAGCCCGCAGCTCCTGGAAGAACTCCAGAAAGGCACCGGCACCTTGACCCGCAAGCTCGATGCCGCCAAAGCGACCGCAACCAACAAGGACGCCAAGATCAGCCTCGACGAAAAGGCGTTCCGCTGGGCCCACAACGAAGATCCGATGGCCACCGAGAAGCTGGCCGAAGGCATCCGCCAGTTCGGCGTCGATACCGTCAAGCTGGAGAAAACCATCGCCCCGAAGCTCGGTCTCTGAGGCGTCGCTCCCAATTCGTTTCCTCAACCGCCGGGTTCACGCCCGGCGGTTTTTTCGTTGTCGGCGCTGTTCCGCCATCCTTCACTGCGCAGAACCAACTCCAATCCCATGCGCCTGATACCTCTCCTGCTCAGTGTTACCGCGTTGCTGATCTTCACCGGATGCACCACCGGACTACGGTCTTTCCCGGCGGGAGCCGTCCGCGTCGGCGGTGGGCTGAACATCGAATGGCAAGCTCCTCGGCACGGCACTGTCGTGTTGATGGAGGAAAAGTCCGGCAAGATCTTGGCCACGCAGTCGCTGGAGCCGGGCGACAGCTTCGATTTCGGCCCCGAGTATTCCGGCTTCGAGGAAACCCTGGCCACCACCTTTCCGGACGGGGCGGGTTTGCAGACCAACGCGGTCTTCGGTCTCTACTTCACCCCGATGCCTGCGCCGAAGGATTGAGCATTTCTCTTGGTGAAATGTCTCCCGGAGAGGAGTCCAAAGTCGCTTCGGTTTTGGAGTTGGCAGCACGCGGCGGAACCCGGAACGTCCCGGGCCATGGCCAAGTCGAAGCGATCCTACCGTTGGCTCATTGTCGTCGTCGTGCTCCTGCTCCTCGGAGCCGGCGGCGCGGCGTTCAAGTTCGCCAAGGGCCGTGACCAGGCCCTGGCGGTCCAAGCCGAGAAGGTGTCCCGCCGCAACCTGACGGAGATCGTCGTCGCCACCGGCAAGATCCAGCCGGTGCTCCAGGTCGTCATCAATCCCGAGGTCAGCGGCGAGATCATCGACCTGCCGGTGGTCGAGGGCCAGCACGTGAAGAAGGGCGACCTGCTGCTGAAGATCCGGCCCGACAACTACGTCGCCAGCCGCAATTCCTCGCTGGCCAGCCTCAAGTCCTCCGAGGCCTCCATCGCCGTGGCCCGCGCGAACCTCGAAAAGGCCAAGGCCGAGCTGGAGCGCAACCGCGAGCTCCACGCCCAACGGCTCGTCTCGGATTCGGTCTTCCAGGAATTCGCCACCGCCTACGACGTCGCGCAGAACCAGCTCGCGGCTTCCCTGCACCAGACCGAAATGGCCCGCGCCTCCGTGACCCGGGCCGAGGAGGACCTGCTCAAGACCACCATCGTCGCCCCCATCGACGGCACCGTCACCAAGCTCAAGTCGCAGAAGGGCGAGCGCGTCGTCGGCACCGCCATGATGGCCGGCACCGAGATCATGACCATCGCCGACCTGGAATCGATGGAGGCCCGCGTGGACATCGGCGAGATGGACATCGTCCTCATCGAGAAAGGCCAGATCGCCAAGCTGGAGGTGGACGCCTTCCGCGACCGCAAGTTCAACGGCGAGGTCTATGAGATCGCCAACGCCGCCAAATCCGCCGCGATGGCCTCCTCGGCCGAGGCCATCCGCTTCGAGGTCAAGGTGCGGGTGAAGGACAAGGAGCAGTTCCGCCCCGGCATGTCCGTCACCGCGCTGATCGAGACCCGCTACCGCACCAACGCGCTGGCCGTGCCGATCCAGAGCGTGACCACGCGTTTGCCCAAGGGCGTCGAGGAACCCAAGACCGGCATGGCCGCCGCGATGGAGCCGCAGGACCCGCGCGAAAAGGAGCTGGAGGAGAAGCGGAAGAACGACCCTTCGCGCAAGCCGATCGAGGTCGTCTTCCTCGTCGAGAACGGCGTCGCCAAGATGCAGCCGGTCAAGCGCGGCATCAGCGACGACAACTACACCGAGATCACCGAGGGCGTCTCCGAGGGACAGGACATCGTTTCCGGCAGCTTCAAGGCCATCAACCGCGAGCTGGAGGACGGCAAGAAGGTGAAGATCGAAGCGCCGAAACCCGTGCCCGGCACGGCCCAACCGTGAGCCTCATCTTCCTCCAGAACATCGCCCGCCGCTACCAGATGGGCACGGAGACCATCCACGCCCTGCGCGACGTCTCCCTCACCATCGATCGCGGCGAATACGTCGCCATCATGGGCCCCTCGGGCTCCGGCAAGTCCACCCTGATGAACCTGCTCGGCTGCCTCGACACGCCGACCTCCGGCCAGTTCACCCTCAACGGCAACAACGTCGGCGAGATGGACGACAACAGCCTGGCCGAGATCCGCAACCGCGAGATCGGCTTCGTCTTCCAGAGCTTCAACCTGCTGGCCCGCTCCTCCGCGCTGCACAATGTGGAGCTGCCGATGATCTACGCCGGCGTCCCTCCCGCCGAGCGCCACGAACGCGCCCTCGTGGCGTTGGCCAACGTCGGCCTCGCCGACCGCATCCACCACAAGCCGAACGAGCTATCCGGCGGCCAACGCCAGCGCGTCGCCGTGGCGCGCGCGCTGGTCAACCGGCCGTCCATCCTGTTGGCCGACGAGCCGACCGGAAACCTCGATTCCAAGACCGGCGTGGAGATTCTCGCCCTCTTCGAGGAGCTGTCGCGCCAGGGCAACACCATCATCGTCGTCACCCACGAGGAGGAGGTCGCCCAGCACTCCCGCCGGATCATCCGCATCCGCGACGGCCTCATCGCCGCCGACGAGCGGCTGGAGAAGAACGGTGCGCCCAGCGGCGCTCCCCCGCCCTTGCCCGCATGACCTTCCTCACCGAAATCCGCGAGGGGCTCAGGATTTCGTGGTCCGCGATCAAGGCGAACCAGATGCGCTCCGTGCTGACCACGCTCGGCGTCATCATCGGCATCGTGACCGTCACCATGATGGCCACCGCCATCAACGGGTTGAACGCCGCCTTCCTCCGCAGCATGTCGATCCTCGGGACCGACGTGATCTACATCGAACGGCGCGGCTGGTTCATGGAGGAGGCCGAGTGGCGCGAATCCCGCAACCGCCCCGAGATCACCCTGGCCCAGGCCCGCGCCGTCGAACGCCAGGCCACCCTCGTGAAGGCCGTGGCTCCGACCATGATCACCCGCGAGGACATCGTGCACGACCGGCGCAGCGGCGGCATGGTCACGATCATCGGCACCACCGACCAGTCGCTCGTCACCGGCGGCATGGACATGTCCGAGGGCCGGTTCCTTTCCCAGAGCGACGTGGACGGAGCCCGCCCCATCTGCGTGGTCGGCGCGGACGTCGCGGAACGGATGTTCCCGCACGATTCGCCCCTGGGAAAACGGCTCCGGGTCGGCGACCTGTCGTTCGAAGTGGTGGGAACCGTCGAGAAGCGCGGCCGCTTCCTCGGACTCTTCAGCCTGGACGATGTCGTCTTCGTGCCCATCACCGTCATGGCCGGCCAGATGGTTTCGCGGCCGGATGTCCGCATCGACATCAAGGTCGCCAGCCTTGCCCAACTCGACGACGCGAAGGAGGAACTCGTCGGCATCATGCGCAAGCTCCGGCGCACCCCGCCCGGGGCCAAGAACGACTTCGCCATCAACCAACAGGACGCCTTCATCCAGAACTTCAACAAGGTGGGCGGCACCGTCGCGGCCGTCGGCCTGTTCATCACCGGTCTTTCCCTCTTCGTCGGCGGCATTGGGATCATGAACATCATGTTCGTCTCCGTGACCGAGCGCACCCGCGAGATCGGCATCCGCCGCGCGCTTGGGGCCAAGCGCCGCACGATCCTCATCCAGTTCCTCATCGAATCCGTCCTCCTCTGCCTGATGGGCGGCGTGATCGCGCTGGTGATCTGTGCGCCGATGACGCTGCTGGTGGCGATGGCCCTGCCGGCGGCGCTTTCGCCCACGATCATCCTCCTCGCGCTCGGCGTGGCCATCGCCACGGGCGTGATCTCCGGCTTCATGCCCGCGTGGCGGGCCGCCCACATGTCGCCGGTGGACGCGCTGCGAGCGGAATGAGCCCGCGCGTCCGCGTCCGAAAACAAACCAGCTCCCTTCCGCCGATCCGCCTGGGATCACAGCCTTCCGGACGAGTGGTTCCCGAGAAGCCTCACGCCAAGGTCGCAAAGA
>CBFGQE010000274.1:0-4807 GCA_965650815.1 uncultured bacterium | reverse complement strand
AATTCCGCGAATCTCATGACGCTGGGAAGCGCGCTTTCGGTGTGAAACCCAGCTCGGAATCAAGCCATCTGGGCCTCACCGCTCGTCCGGGGCCAGTTCCAGTTGGCCGGCGTCTTCGAGGCGCTTGATCTCGGCGGTGTAGCCCTGGCGGAAGGTCGGATACTTGAGCTGCACGCCCAGCTCCATCTTCAGGCGGCGGTTGGACACCTTCTTGTTCGTCAGGCCGCGTTTGCGTTCCGCCGCCTCGGCCTCGCTCGCCACGGGCGGCATCTGCTTTCCGAGGGTCTCGGAGAGCCAGCGGTAGAAATGCACCTGCGCCACCGGTTCGTCGTCCACCGCGTTGTAGGTCTCGCCGGGACGGCCGCTTTTGAGCGCGGCGACCAGACAGTTCACCACGTCGTCGCGGTGGATCATGTTGATGATGCGGTCGCCCTTGCCCTCGATGCGGGCCTCGTTGCGGCAGAATTTCTGGAAGTGGTGTCCGCGTCCCGGCCCGTAGATGCCCGCCACGCGCAGGACGACGGCGGGGAAGCCGCCCTTCGCCGCTTCGGCCAACAGCGCCTCGGTCTCCACCAGCAGCTGGCTGGTCGCGCTTTGCGGCGCGGTGGGGCTGGATTCCTTCACCGGCAAACCGTCGGTCTGGCCATAGACGCTCGTGCTGCTGGCATAGACGAACTTCTTCGGCGGCGCAGGCTGGGAGCGCAGCCACGCGACGAGGTTCTTGGTGCCTTCAAGGAAGACCTGCCGATAGACGTCGGCACCGCCTTTGCCGGAGGAGACGAGATTGACCACCCAGTCGAACGGTCCGGGCAGGGCGGCGAGCTGCTCGGGTTGGCAGATGTCGGCGCAAAGGGGCTGGATGCCGGCGGCGGTCAATTCGGCGGCTCCGTCGCTGGAACGGCGCAGGCCGAAGACTTCGTGGCCTTGTTGGGCCAGCGTTTCTCCGAGGGGCAGTCCGACGTAGCCGCAACCGACGATCAACACGCGCATGGGCGCAAGCTACCGGACGGCCCGGCGGTTCCGGAACAAGGAAAGTGGCGAATCAAGGGACGGTGGGAGCGGAGACGCGAAAAAGCAGGGTTTCACGCAAAGAACGCGATGCGCACGATCTGTGAGATCTGAAACGCCGATCCTTTCCCCTTCCTTTGCGGCCTTGGCGATCTCGGCGTGATGCGCCCTCTGCCGTGTCCGGCTCAGGCGAACCGGGGCAGGGCGAAGGCCGTTTGGCGGCCCGCCGGGGAAGGGCTCTCTGCGGGCTGGGCGACCGTGAGATCGGTCGCGCCGGCGCGGCGGAAAAGATCGCAGGTGAGGACAAAGCGCGTCGGCGACGCGGTCCGGACCGCCAGCAGCACCTGGCCGTCTTCCACTCGGGCGAGGAGCCTGCGGGCATCGCCTTCGACCACGTTCAGGGATTCCAGCGCCGGGAGGAGGCCGCCGGTGCCGGCCGCATCCAGCAGATCGCCCAAGGGACCGCCCGCGATGGCCGGAAGCCCGAGCGCGCAGGGCAGCTCCACCAGGGAACGCAGCCAGCCCAAGGGACCGCTTTTCGCGATGGAAAGAACCGTTCCCAACGGGCGGGCACTCGCGCCCGTGGCGGGCACCGGGACCAGCACCGACACGTCGCCCGCCGACACGCCTCCGGCGCGCAGACGTTCCACGACCTGCTCCGCGTGAAGACGCGAAGTCGCTACGGCAAAGACCCAACACTGCTGCATAGTCCTTAATGGACAGCCAAAAGCGGGCCACCGCTCGAAATTTCCCACCCCCGATTCTGGCGGGCGACCATGCCGGACGAACCGCCCCCGGGCCTTCGCCACCCGGAAACGAGCGGTCCTAACCCCTTCATTGGCAGTGCCAAGGCCGGGACGGAGGATTCGTTGGGGCGTGGACCTAGGACTCCGTTTCCCTAGGAGGATGAAGAGGCCGCGGCACCGGAATGGCCGTGTGCGGTATGCCCGCTTCTCCCCGCTGGCGGCGGGCGAAACGCGGCAAGAACTACCGCAGGAAGGCAAGAATGGCCACGCCCAGCGCGATCCGATACCAGCCGAAGACGTTGAGCGTGTGGGTCTGGACGAAGCGCAGGAGCCATTTGACGACGACGAAGGCGGTCACGGCTGAGACCACCGTGCCCAAAAGCACCAGCCCCCAGTCCTCGTTCGCCGCCGTGCCGTCGCGCAGCGCGGAAACGATCTTCAATCCGCCAGCGGCAAGAAGCGTTGGAACTCCGATCAAAAAGGAGAACTCCGTGGCCGCCGGGCGGGCCAAGCCCAGAGCCATTGCGGCCAGAATGCAGGCCCCGGACCGGCTCGTCCCGGGACACGTCGCCGCCAACAATTGGGCACCGGCCACGGCCAGCGCGATGGTCCAGGTGAGCCGGTCGTCCACGCGCCGTCCCTTGAGCCAGCGTTCCACCGCGAGGATGACCACGCCGCCGATCAGCGTGGCCCAGGCGACGGGCGCGGCCGTTTCCGGCAGCTCGAAGTCGAGCTTCTTCAGGACCAGCCCGCCCGCCGCCGTGACGAGGAAGCAGACCGCGAGCTTGGAGAGGTAGTCGGAGTTCTCCGGCTGCTTCCAGCGGAGCGCGAGATCCTTCGCCCGCTTGGCGAAGACCACCAGCACCGCGAGCACCGCGCCGGATTGGATGACCACGTTGAAGAGGTCCGACTGTTGGGGCAGCCAGCCGCTGTTCTGCGCGAGCAGCAGGTGGCCGGTGGACGACACGGGCAAAAACTCGGTGAGACCTTCGATGATCCCCAGAACGACGATGGACAACCAGTCAGGCACGGCCGGTGTTTAGACCCGCTCGAGTTGGCGAACTCAAGCTCCGTGTCCTGGAACCGTCGTGACGATCCCGTGCCAGTCCGGTGTCGATCCGTCGGCGGGAGGCCGAAGCGTTCCTGTTTCTGGGGCGATTTCTGATCGTTCCCGCCTAGGAAACGCTCTCCGTGGGCGCGGCTTCTCCGGCCGTGGACGCCGCGCGTGCGGGACGTTTCATGGCGAACACGAAACCCGCCGCGAACAGCCCCAGACTGCCCAGCACCGCCAAGAGACCGGTGGAACCGGTTTGTTGCAGCGAATTCCCGGGACCGGTCAGCGCCACGGCCAGCGCCGCGACGGGCACCAGCTTCGTCACCGGATGCCCGCGTCGTGTCCACAGCACCCAGAGCAACAGGATCACGGCGGCGGAAGCGCAGGTCGCCCCGACCGGCGTCCATTCCGCGCTCCGCGTCCAGACCACGGCGTTCAGCCACCACCCGGCCAAAGCGCAACGTCGGAGCCAGATCGCGCCGGCGGAATCCGCGTCGTTCCACCGCAGGCTGTGCGCGACCAGGACGAGGAGCGCCGTTTGGACCACGCCATGCGCCGAGCTCGCCAGTCCCAGGTTCTCGACGCCCACGGCCACCATCAGAGCCGCCGCGACGCCGAAGCCCGGATGGCTCCTCCACAACGCGCTCGCGACCAGATAGAGACCGATGCCGATCATCGGCACCTCCGCCGTCGAGAGCCGGGGGCCGAACCATACGGGCGTCCATCCGGGCACGATGCACGCGACCATGCCCGAGAACGACGCCACCGCGAGATGCTGCGAGAGCCTGCGGATATCCGCGTCCTTCCACGCCATCGCCAGCAACGCGACCCCGTTGAACCCCATCAACAGCGCGCACAATCCCGGTCGCGCCAGAGCCAGCAGCGGCAAAGCCGCGGCCAAACCGAGCAGCATCTGTTTCCCGAACCGCGAAGGCGTCGCCGTGCAGTCGCCCAGCCGCAGAAACGCCGTCCACGCCGCCACCCACAATGCCGGGGCCAGGTGCCGCGCCTCCAACGGCAGCTTGCAGATCCACGCCACGCACCACACATGCACCGCCGTGCCCGCCATCCACAGCAGCGCGATCAGCAGCGGCAGCCACGGCCGTTCCGGTTCCGCGCCGCCATGCGCCACGGGCTTCGGCAACAGGTTCGCGCCCGCCACCAGCAGCGGCAACAGCAGCGCCCAGACGAGTTCGTTCGGCCGCTGCCAGTTCTCGAACGTGGTCTCCATCACGTGCCGCGAGACAAAGACGAGCGCGAGGTTCGCCGCCAGCACCAGCGCGCCCAGGCCGACGAGCCCGCGCGGCAGATTGAAGCGCGGAAACCACCGCCGCACCGCCGCCATCCGGGCCAGCGCCAGCAACGCCGCCACCACCGAAAGCGCGCTCGCCAGCCGCCGGTCGATCAACGCCGCCTGCGTGATGAAGAGGAACGGCACGAGCAACAGCCCCTGCTCCACCACGACCAGCAGCGACGAGTCATACCAGATCCGCCGCCGCGCCAGCACCAGCGCCGTGCCCACCACGAGGATCTCGTAGCCCTGGAGCGCGCCGAAGTTGAAGAGCAGCTTCGCCTCCTCGCGTTGGAGGAAATTCGGATCGACCGACAGCCGGTTCAGCCCGAAGAGCAGCAATGCCGCGCTGAGCAGGAAGAACGGGTTGCAGACCAGCAGCCGGCGCAGCCACTGCCGCCAGTTGAAGGGATCGGAGAACTCCCCGTCGGTGGTCCACGCGACGGACGAAGCTTCCTCCGGCACGAACGAGCGCTGGGGAGAATCGGGCGAAGATGCATCAGGATTCATGGTGGCCTCCGGGTTGGATGGGGATGTCCCACGACTCCGCTGCGAGCCAGCGAACGGCCACTTCGCGCTCTGCTGGCCGGACTTTCCTGCCCGGCAATTCCACGCCCACCTCTTCACCGACTACCGGTGCGTGAACCTCACCCCTTCTGCGCGAACCCGACGCTTTCTCGACTGGAAACAGGGTCTTCATGGGATCTG
>CBFGQE010000273.1:0-4823 GCA_965650815.1 uncultured bacterium | reverse complement strand
TTTCAGATCACCGCATTGGAGGCCTTGGGCGTGGCCTCGCGGTAGCCGAGGAGCTTGCGCTCCTTGATCAGGCACGCGACCGCCTGCGGCACCATGCCTTCCCAGGCCTTGTCGCCGGAGCGGATCTTGGCCAGCACGTCGCGGGAGAAGATGCTGAGATACTTCTCGTTGTAGTCGCGGATGCTGTCGATGAAGCGGTTCTCGACCAGATAGGCGTAGAGGTGGCGGAGGTGCGGGGCCACGCGGAGATTGCCCGCCGTGATGAGCGAGCCCGCCTTCTCCTCCAGCAACGGATACGCGTAGATCTTCAGGTCGTTTTTGAAGAGCCGGCCAAAGGACTCGAGGATGCCGCCCTCCAGGTTCGTGTAGTATTTCTCGTCGAAGATCTCCTTGAGGCTCGGCACGCCCATGACGATGCCGATCATCTTCTTGGTGTAGCGGAAGAGGTAGGCGGCCAGGCGGTGGTATTCGCCGTAGTTGGAGATCAGCACGTTCATCCCCAGTGCGCCGAGCATGTCCACCCGCGCGAGGAAGTCCGCATGGTCGATGCCCTGCTCGGTGGTGAGGTTCTTCATGGTCATCTCCATGAGCACCATGAAGTCCTCCCCCTGCACCTGCGGTTCCTGCACGAACATCGCCTGCGCGCTGCGCAGCATGTCGAGCGTGGTGTTGGTCACAGGGCGGAAGCTGCCGCGCTCGACGAGGATGGCCTTCTTGTAGAGCGCGTCGGCGGGCTGCACGTTCTCGCCGTTGGCCAGGAACATCGCCGCGTTGGTCAGGCCGGTCTGCACCAGCTTCAAGGAGAGCAGGCGGTTGTCCAAACCCGCGAAGGCCGGGCCGGTGCAGTTCATCATGTCGATCTCGACCCGTTCCAAGGAAAGGTTGTCGATCAGCGACTCCACCAGCAGATCGACGTCGTGGTGGAAGTAGAGCCCGGCGTGGATGAGGTTCACGCCGAGGATGCCGAGGGCTTCCTGCTGCTGGATGTTCTCTTTGTCCCAGAGCCGCACGTGGACGACGATTTGGGAGGGCTCGGCCCCCGGAGCGGTCTGGAAGCGGATGCCCAGCCAACCGTGGGCGTCGTCTTTCCGGGTGAAGCTCTTGGCCACGACGGTGTCGGCGAAGGCGAAGAACTTGGTGGTCTCTCCTCGTTTGGCCGCCAACCGCTCGACCAGAAGGCTGTATTCGTGGTCGAGCATGGTCAGGAGCCGCTCCTGGCTGACGTAGCGATCCACATGGCCGTAGATCGAGTCGCTGACCGTCATGTCGTAGGCCGAGATGGTCTTGGCCACGGTGCCGGCGGCCGCGCCGACCCGGAAAAACCAGCGGGTCACCTCCTGGCCCGCGCCGATTTCGGCGAACGCGCCGTATTTGCTCGGGTCGAGGTTGATCTGAAGGGCCTTCTGGTGCGTTCCAAGCGTCTCTCGTTTCATGGCGATGGTTCCCAACCGGTTGTCTATCGGACGGCGGCGATTGAAGCTCAACTGGACCGGCCTTCCCAGCTCAACACCCCGGAACCCGCAGCGTCAATCACAGGCCCATTTGCCCGTAGTAGCCCGCGTAGAAGCCGACGATCTGGAAGGCGGCGTAGAGCACGATGGCCAGATAGGCAAGGCGCGGGGTCCAATCGACCACGAACTGGAGGTTGCGTGCGCCCTCCTCGGCATAGTGAGTCCGCAGCCGCAGCAGCACCTCGTCCTGCTGGCCGCTGATTTCCCCGCCCGCATACATGCTCTGGAACAGATCCGGAAAAACGGATGCTTCCTGGACGAGCTCCGCCGGGGTCCGCCCCAGCTCCAGCTGCGCGGGCCAAGCCGCCACGGTGCGGGCGAGCCGGGGCGAACCGCTGGCCGCAGCGGCGAGTTCCCAGGCCTGGGCGATGGAGACACCGGCGTTGATCAGGGCTTCCAGCGCGGTGCAGAGCCGGGCCAGCGCCATCTGTCGGCGGGCCTTGCCCAGAAACGGAATCGGATGGCAGAGGGATTCCAGCACGCCCCGCCATGCTTCGCCGCGTCGGCCCTGGACGGCCCAGATCAACAGCAGGGGAACACCGGCCACGAGGCCGAAAGCGGCCGCCTTTTGCAGAACGAAAGGAAGCACTTCGCCCCGGAGCAGCAGGCCGGTGAAAAGCGGCAGCGGGAAGAGCATGAGGGCGAAACCCAGCACGAACACCGGATAGGCCATCGCCGAGATCATCTGCTTCGCGAGCCGGGCGCGTTCGCGGTAATACTCGGCAAGGATGCGGCAGGCGGCGTCGATGCGGCCGCTGCGTTCGCTGGCGTCGAGCAGGGCGAGGTCGAAGTTGGTCAACCAGGTGCCGGACTTCTGGAGGGCTCGGGTGAAGGTCTCGCCCTGTTCGATCTGGGCAACGACCCGCTGGAGCGGCTGTTTGAAGCTGCGGGCCGGGGGATGTTTCGAGAGCTGTTCGAGCGCGCGCAGAGCAGGCAGCCCGGCGGAAAGCAAAGAGCCGAGCTGATGGAACAGCTCGGCTCTCCGCACGAATTGGTCTGGCAGGACGATGAAGGCCATCGCCGCTCCTTCCGCGACTAGGACGCTGCGGCCACGCGGTCGAGGCTCGCCTTGAGGTCGCGCTTGGAACGGGCGCCGACCATCTGGTCCACCACCTGGCCGTCCTTGAAGACAAGCAGCGTGGGGATGGCCCGGACGCCGTATTGGGAGGCTATGCCCGCGTGGTCGTCGATGTTCACCTTGCCGATCTGGACGCGGCCCTCGTATTCGGAGGCCAGCTCGTCCAGGACGGGGGCGATCATCTTGCAGGGGCCGCACCATTCGGCCCAGAAATCGACCAGCACCGGCTGGCTGGAAGCGAGGACGGCCGTTTTGAAGTTCTCGTCGGTCAGCGTGAGGATGTTAGCGGAGGCCATACGCGGCTCAGAGAACAGGTTTGAAGAAGTCGTCTCCGCTCCAGGTGAGCAGGGCGATCACGCCGACGGCAGCCACGGCCACGACGATGGCGGCGATGGCGAGAACCTTGTCCACGGTGCCGATGGCGGCCGGAGCCTTCGCAGCGGCGGCCGGAGCGGCCGGCTTGGCGGCGGTGGGGGCGACCGGGCGGGTCGCCGTGGCCGGAGCCGCAGGACGGGGAGCCGTTGAAGGAGCCGCCGGGCGAGGAGCGGGAGGCGTGGGAGCCTTGGGCGCGGCCGAAGGGGCCGCAGGAGCCGACGAGGCAGCGGCCGGAGCCGCCGGAGCCGGAGCCGAAGCAGTGGCCGGCTTCATCGTTGGGAGCCGGATGGTCGCTCCACCGGCGGGCTTGGGAGGAAGGCTGATCCGGACAGTGGCCTGTTTGGGTTGGACCTTGCCAGCTTCAGCGGGCTTGGGAGGAAGCGCCTCTCCGGGCGTCGGCGTGTTTTCGTCGGACATACGGATTGTGAGAGCACGCTAGGGAGCGGGTATGGGGGTGTCAAACGGTTAATCCTCGCGCCGCACCAAACAGGCCGTGAACACCTTGCCGCAACGTTCGCCGGACACGGAATCGTCCCTCCGTGCCGGTCCGAAACTTTCAGTTGCCCGTGCTTCGCCGGGTTCCGTTAAATCCGCCCCGTGTCGCAACAACATACCCTGCGGGACCCGGTCACCTTTTCTGGGATCGGCCTGCACAGCGGAAACAAGGTCCAGATGGCCTTCCTGCCGGCTCCGGTGGGAACGGGCATCCGCTTCCGCCGCGTCGATCTGGACGGCAAACCGGAGATCGAGGCGCGCGTGGAGCACGTCTCCGAGACCAACCGCTCCACCACCCTGGCCAAGGGCAACGTCCGCATCCACACCGTGGAGCACGTCCTCGCCGCCTTCGCCGGCCTGGGTGTGGACAACGCCATCGTGGAGCTGGACGCGAACGAGCCGCCCATCGCCGACGGCAGCAGCCGCGAATACGTCCGGATGATCCACCAGTCGGGCATCGTCGCGCAGACCGAGCCGCGCGAGCCCTACAAGATCGCCCAGCCGCTGGAGTTCAACCACGGCGAGACCATGATGTCGGTCTTCCCCCACGACCGCTTCAAGATCACCTGCACCAGCGCGGACAAGAAGGGCCGGTTCACCCAGTTCTTCAGCGTGGAGGTGAACCCGCAGACCTGGGAGGTGGAGCTGAGCCACGCCCGCACCTTCTGCTTCTTCGAGGAGCTGGAGTTCCTCTTCAAGAACGGCCTGATCAAGGGCGGCAGCCTGGAGAACGCCATCGTCATCCGCGACGACGCCATCCTGACCAACGAGCCGCTGCGCTACCCCGAGGAGTTCGTCCGGCACAAGATCCTCGACATCATCGGCGACCTCTCGCTCGTCGGCCGCCCGCTCCAGGGCCACGTCATCGCGGTGAAGCCCAGCCACGGCGCCAACTGCGAGCTGGCCAAGCTCATCGTCGCCCAGATCAAGAAGCCCCTTCAGCAGGCCCAGACCTTCGCCCCGCCGCCGCAACCAGCCAAGGTGCCCGAACCCATCGTCCGCGACGGCGCCGTCCTCGACATCATGCAGGTGATGAAGATGCTGCCGCACCGGCCGCCGTTCCTCATGGTGGACCGCGTCACCAAGATCGAGGGCAACCAGATCGTGGCCGTGAAGCAGGTCACGATGGGCGAGCCGTTCTTCGCCGGCCATTTCCCCGGCCATCCCATCATGCCCGGCGTGCTCCAGCTGGAGGCCATCGCCCAGGTCGCCGGCATCCTCATGATGAAACAGGCGGAGAACGCCGGGAAGATCGCCTACTTCATGTCCGCCGAGAACGTTAAGTGGCGCAAGCCCGTGCGCCCCGGCGATTCGCTGGTGATCACCGTGGACATGACCAAGGCCCGCGGGAAGATCGGCAAGGC
>CBFGQE010000272.1:0-4844 GCA_965650815.1 uncultured bacterium | reverse complement strand
TCCGCGCGGCGAACCTGATCGGGTAAGGCGAAAGGAGCGCGGAGCATCGCTCCGCCGGCCACCGGACGGACGCCCTTCTCCACTCAACGATCCGGCCCCTGGTTTCGTTTCCGGCTCTCGACGGCGCACGTCCCGTGCGGAGCGATGCTCCGCGCTCCGGTCCGACCTGCTACCGCTTCGTGTTGCTCAGATAACCGCTGATGCGGTCGAGCAGTTCGCTGGGCTGGTAGGGCTTCTGGAGCACTTCGCCCTCGATGTCCAAACGGCCGTCGGCGCGGAGGAATTCGCCGCCGTAGCCGGAGGCGTAGAGCGCGGGGATCTCGGGATCGAGCTCGCGGATCTGCTTCACCGCTTCGGGGCCGCTCAGGCGCGGCATGATCACGTCCATCAAGAGCAGGTCCACGCTCTCGTTGTTCTCGCGGAAGAGGGAGACGGCTTCCTCGCCGTCTCGTGCGGCCAGCACGGTATAACCGGCCTTCTGGAGAATGCGCGTGGCCAGCAGGCGCACGGCCTCTTCGTCCTCGGCCACGAGGATCGTGCCGGAGCCGCGCTTGACCGGCAGTTCGCGCGTGACGCGCTGGACGGTGGCGGTGCCGGGGCTCGCGGGGAGATAGACGTGGAAGGTGGTGCCGACGCCGAGCTTGGAGTCGATGCGCAGGTTGCCGCCGTGCTGCTGGATGATGCCGTAAACGACGGAGAGCCCGAGTCCGCTGCCCTTGTTCTTCGGCTTGGTGGTGAAGAACGGCTCGAAGATGTGCGGGAGGTTCTCCGGGCTGATGCCGACGCCGGTGTCCGACACGCTGATGCGGACGCAGGGGCCGGCGGGCAGGGGACCGATGACGGAGGTGTCGTTGTCGGAGGCGCTGCTGCCGAGCTGGGCGATCTCGATCTTCAGCTTGCCGCCGCGCGGCATGGCGTCGCGGGCGTTCACGCAGAGGTTCATCAAGACCTGTTCGATCTGGCCTCGGTCCGCGTAGATCACCGCCTGGTCATCGGCCGGGCGGAACTCGATCTCGATGTCCGCCCCGAGCAGGCGGCGGCTCATGTCCAGCGCCTCGCGGACCAGCGTGTTGACGTCGAAATGGAGCTTCTGCAGCGGCTGGCGGCGGCCGAAGGCGAGGAGCTGCTTGGTGAGCTGGGCGGCGCGTTTGGCGGCCTTCTTCACCTCGATCAGGGAGTTCTCGCGGTCGGCGGGCGGCACCTCCTTTTCCAGCGCGATGGAGCTGTGGCCGAGGATGACCTGGAGGATGTTGTTGAAGTCGTGCGCCACGCCGCCGGCCAGCAGGCCCACGGCCTCCATCTTCTGCGCCTGGCGGAGCTGGGCTTCGAGCTTCTCGTGCCTCGCCTCGGCCTCCTTGATCGGGCTGAGGTCGCGCATGACGAAGGAGAAGAAATCCACCGAGCCGTCCGGATGCTTGTGGCAGAGCATCACCTGCGAGACGTAGAGGGGCTTGGCGTTGTCGGCCTGGAGCACCATTTCGCCGGACCAGACACCCCGCAGGATGGCGGCCGGGGCGGCCTCCTCGTGGAAGCGCGTGATCGAATCCGCCGCGAGGATCGAGTCGAAGGGCAGCGAGCGTTCGAGCGACGGGGCGGAGACTTCCAGCGTCCGGCAACCGGCGGGGTTCAAGTAGAAGATGCGCAGATCCGGATCGGCGAAGGCCACGACGTCGCTGGTGGTCTCCAGCACGGAGGCGAGGCGGGCCTTTTCGCGGGCGAGATGGCGCTGCTGCTCGACCAGTTGGTCGTGACGGCGATTGCGGCTGTGGTTGTGGCTCCAGCCGAATGCGGCCAGCGCGCCCAGCGCGCCCAGGCCCAGCAGGGCGCGGAACCAGCCGGTCTGCCAGAACTCGGGGCGGATGACGAAGCCCACGCTGGCGACCTCCTCGCCCCACACTCCGTCGGAGTTGCTCGCCTTCACCTGGAAGGTGAACTGCCCGGGCGGCAGCGAGTGGAAGGGGATCGGGCAGTTGCTGGCCAGCTCCGTCCATTCCTCCTGCAGGCCGAGGAGCCGGTAGCGGAAGCGGACGCGGTCGGGGGCGTCGAAGTTGACCGCCGTGAACCGGGCTTCGACCCGGTGGGCGTTCTTCGGGACGGCGGTCTTCGGTCCGAGCGGCAGGACGACCGCGTGTTCGTTCACCGCCTTGAGCAGGACCGCGCCGAGTTCGGGCTCGATCTGGTGGTTGCTGTCGGAGGTGTCCTTGGGCTCGTAGCTGACGAGGGATTCGATCACCGGCCGGGAGGCCTGGGATTTCACCCGGATGGCGGCCGGGTCCGCGACGGACAATCCCTTCTGGGTCGCGACGAGCAGCAGCGGGCGGTTGCCCTGGGCGCCCGGCACGGGGGCGAGCGCATGGATCTTGGTGCCGGCCAGGCCGTCTCGCGTGTCGAACCGCGTCCAGCGCGGGGTTTCGTCCGGAGCCGGCGCGCTCCGCCCCAGATCTTCCAGCCCGATGCGGTAGAGCCCGTCGTCCGATCCCAGCCAGAGCGATCCGACAGCATCCACCGCCAGGGCGCTGAACGCCTCGACGTCCGGGAGCACGGAGTCGGGCACCGGCTGGACCGTCCCCTGGTGCAGCACGGCCAAGCGACGGTTCGGGCCGGAAAACCAGACACGCCCATCCGCGCCCGCAGCCATTGCCGTGACCCGGTCCGTGAAGGGCTGGGCTGAAGGATCGGCGGCGGTCCACTGGCCGTTGCCGAGCCGGAAGAATCCCCGGGGCAGCGCGGCGACCAGCAGGGAGCCGTCCTGCTCCAGCAGCCCGGAAGCGCCGTTGACTCCCGCCGGGGCCTCGACGGCGACCGCCGTGTCTCCCCGGATCACGAAGATTCCCCGGGCCGTGGCGACGACGAGTTCGCCGTCGTTCACGGACGCCAAGTCGTGGATCTCGACCGGACCCTCGACCGGCAATGGGAAGGCCGTGGCGGTGCCATCGGGCGCGACGCGGAACAGTCCTGCGCGCGAACCGGCCCAGAGCTGCGCGTTCGTCCCGGCCCAGGCGCAGGTCGCCTCGGGCACGGCTTCCAGCGCCGCTGTGGTGAGGTGGGCGCCGGAGGCGAGCCGGAGCGGCGCTCCGTCCTTCGCGTTCGGCCGCCAACGGCTGCCGGGCGTGGCCTCCAACAGGCGGGGCAGGAAGCCGGAAGCGGGACCGGTCCAGGACTGGAAGCGCCGGGGCTTGAGCCGCACGACGCCGCCTCCCCGGGTGCCGAACCAGAGGCCGCCTTCGCGGTCTTCGACCATCGCCTGCACGGGAAAACGGAAAGGGCCGCCGGATGATGCGAAGACGCGGTCCACGCCGGAAACGGAATGCCGGATCAGACCGCTCGCCGCTCCGGCCGACCAGAGATGGCCGCGCGAATCCTCGAGCAGCTCCAGAGCCTCGTCCGTTCCCGGTTTCCGGAGGATCTGCCGCTCGATGTCCGCGCCCCGGAGCAACCGCAGAGCCGTCGGACTGGCCAACCAGAGTCCGCCCGATTGGGCCGGGGCCGCGCCCATGAAGCGGGTTTCAGGCAGCGGGCTCCACGGCTGCCAGGTCTCGTTGGTCCAGCGATGGAGCGTGGTCGCTGTGACAGCCCAAGGCCCCGGGCCTCCGCCGATCTCGTTCACGAGTGCCAATAGGCCGTGGGGCGGCGCGGGCTGGAGAGGCACGGGCGCTTCGCCGCGAAAGCCATAGCCGTTGCCATCCTTCAGGCAAACCCAGGTGCTGCCCGCATGTTCGGAGATCGAGGCGACCGGCCCCTTGAAACCGGGCACGGACGAGAACCTGCCAGCCTGCCGGTAGCCCAGTCCTTCCTCCGTCCCCACCCAGAGCCGTCCGCTGGAATCGACCGACAGGCGCCGCACCGGACCGGCGGGGAAACCAGGATGGGTCTCCGGCGAGAACCGGGTGAACTGGAACCCGTCAAACCGCGTGAGCCCCGAAGGCGAGCCGATCCAGAGATAGCCGTCCGGCGTCTGCGCGAGCGCCGTCACAGTGTCGTCCGGCAGTTCGTCCTCCGTTTCCCAGACTTCCACGAGGTAGTCGGGATCGTTCAGGTGCAGCGGCCGGGCAGCGACGGACAACGGAAAGGAGGGAACGAGCAGGACGGCCAGGAAACCCGACCAGACCGCGCCCGCCCGGAGCCCGGCGCGGAGGGACGACGACTGGCCGATGGGCTGGATTCGGCGGACTGGCGACGGCAACGGATGACGGAGCACGGGATTGACCGGACGGTAACTAGAACCGGACGTGGGTATCAACGGCGTTCACCGGCGGCGCAACCCAAAACTCAAAAAAATCCCCGGGACGGAGAAACCGCTTGAGGCCGCCGGGTCCCGCTCCGATATTCCTGACGGAACGGGGAACCGCTCCGTGCTCTTTCAAAAATTTACCCTGCCATGTTCGTGGTTCTCGGCCATGTCCTTGAACCGTATTCACGCAAAATGGGGCCTTAACTTGAACCGCGGCCGACAGGCCTTGATTGGAAGTCGAAAGCCGCTCATTCGGTCCCACCTAGTTCCTAGGTCGTTCAAAGGAATTCCCAAGACACGGCATTGCGGTGGGGTAAAATCTTGGTGATTAGCAAAAAGCTAGGGCAGGACTTGGTTACGGCCTGAAGGGCAGTTTAGGGCGGAGGATGAGGCGCTAAAGGAGATCGAGTCCGCGCGTTGTTCCGGGATTCTTGGCTTCTGACCGGACCGTAGAAACTGCTCCAGATGGGGGTGAGAGTTTTGGGCGCTGGTTGATATTCAGTGGTTGGGTTGGGGTTGTGCCTCCACCGGGGATGGACAACCCCAAGGTGGCCGGAGTGCGCGAAACCCTTGCAACCGCCGGAGCCCGACTCCTGTATCTGCCGCTGTATTC
>CBFGQE010000271.1:0-4846 GCA_965650815.1 uncultured bacterium | reverse complement strand
CTGGTAGGGCTTCACGCTGGGGCCGCCGATCTTGGCATTCAGCAACCCGCTGGCGGCCAAGGCGGCGTCGCGGATCTCCTCGGCTTGGAGACGGTGTTTGGGTCCGCGGGCCAGCCAACGGTTTTCCGGATCGCGCTCCAGCAGTTCCTTCGACGCGACGGAGGTTTGCCGGAATGTCTCCGAGGTGAGGATCAAGCGATGGAGCGCCTTCACGTCCCATCCATGGTCCATGAACCAGCCCGCCAGCCAATCGAGCAGCTCGGGCTGAGAGGGGGGCGCGCCTTGGACACCGAAGTTTTCCGGGGTGCCAACCAAGCCGATGCCGAAATGTTGTTTCCAGACTCGGTTCACCGCCACGCGTGCCGTGAGCGGATTGCGGCGATCCACCATCCAGCGCGCCAAGCCGAGACGGTTGCGCGGGAGATCATCCGGGAACGGCATCACCGCCGACGGGGTGCTGCGCTCGACCAGCTCGCCGGGCGAATCGTAGGCGCCGCGATTGAGGATGAAGGCCGGGCGCGGCGTCGGCATCTCCTCCATGACCATAATTTCGCGAACGCCGTTCCGCAGCTGATTCTCGGCAACACGCACGGATTGAAGTTCGGCCAAGGCGGCGCGGTAGGGCGCGTGCTCCCGGACGAGGAAGTGCTGGAAGAGATCGGAGTGGTAGGGCGAAGGCTCCCGCCGAGCAGCCTGGGGACGAACTGATGTCTCAGGCGCAACTCTGGCGACTCCTTGGCTCGATCCGGCGGCCGCTTTCGCCCTGCTGACTTCTGTCGATCCAACGGGCGGCTCGGCGGGAGCCGTCGCCCTGCCGAGCGCCGCCACCTCTGGTGCCGTCAGGCATTGGTCGAAGACCCGGAGGTCGTCGACTAGTCCGTCCTTGAACCCGCTGTCACGGAACCGCGCGCCGAGCATCAGCGAAATCTGCCCCACCGAAGAGTCGCCCCACTCGCTGCGATACTGGATGTCCTTGGTCAATTGGTCGCGGACCTTCTCCGTCTCCAGTGGCACGCCATCGCGGTAGATCCGCAGCCCGGCGGCGGTGCCGGAGCCGTCATGGGTCACGGTCAGGAGCGACCATTCGTTGGTCGGCAAGGCGGACTTCGCCCGCACGGCGGCGGCGGTGCCCGGCCAGAAGTGGCACAGATTGAAGAACGGCTTGCCGCGCTCCAGCAGCACCTCGTAGCCGCGTCGTCCGGCGTCTTCCGCCGCTTGGGAATGATGGACGATGACGGCGCGATCCTGATGGCTGGCGGGCTTGACCCACAGGCTCAGGCTGAAGGCGTCGGTGCGGCCGAAATGCCCGACGCCCGTGGCCGTCACGGAATTGTCGCCGCTGAATTTCAGCGCTTGGCCGTCCCGGCCGGCGACCTGCTCCGGGCCATCGGCGAGACTGGCGACATTGGTGCCGAGCGCGTTGGGCGTGGTGCCGTTCGTCACAACATCGAAGGTGAAGCGGGCGATCGGTGCGGGCGGCGTGATCTCCGGTAAGTTCTTCAGCCACCGGCGGAAGTCGCGCTCCGCCGCCGCCTCGACCTTGGCCAACGTTTCCTCCGCCTTCAGCCGGCGCAGCGCCAGCATTGCGCGTTCGTGCGATTGTTCGGGTTTCCACAGAGGCAGGGACGGCGACGGTGTGGCCCGGGTGAAGTGGGAATACAGGCCCGACTCGTCGATGCTGTTGAAGAAGGCGGAGAGGGCGAAATAGTCGCGCTGGCTGATGGGGTCGTATTTGTGGTCGTGGCAGCGGGCGCATTCCATCGTCAACCCGAGCACGGCGGTGCCGACGGTGTTGACGCGGTCGGCGACGTATTCCACGCGGAACTCCTCGTCGATGCTGCCACCTTCGTTGGTCTGGCGATGGAGTCGATGGAAGGCGGTGGCCAGGCGCTGCTCGTCCGTGGCGTTCGGCAACAGATCGCCGGCGATCTGCCAGAGGAGGAACTGGTCGTAGGACAGGTTGCGGTTGAAGGCGGCGATGACCCAGTCGCGCCACGGCGACATGTCGCGATAGACGTCGGCTTGGTAACCGTAGGTGTCGGCGTAGCGGGCGAGGTCCAGCCAATCGAGTGCCATGCGTTCGCCGTAGGCCGGCGACGCGAGGTAGCGGTCCACCATTCGGGCGTAGGCGTCGGGCGCTGAGTCTTTCAGGAAGGCTTCGATCTCAGCCGGCTTCGGCGGCAGGCCGGTGAGGCCCAACGCCACGCGGCGGATCAAGGTTTCAGGCGTCGCAGGAGGCGAAAAGGAAAGCCCTTGCTTGACCAATCCGGTCCGCACCAGCGCTTCGATGGGATGTGGCGCGCCCGAAGTCTTCCCATCCGGCATCTGGGATCCGGCATCCGGCAGCGTCCCCTTCCCCACCGGAATGAACGCCCAATGCGGCTGATACTCTGCGCCCTCGGCGATCCAGCGTTTAAGCAGCGCCTTCTCGTCGGCCGACAGCTTGAGGTTCGACTTGGGCGGCGGCATGACGTCGTCCTCGTCGTCGGTGAAGATGCGGTGGACGAACTCGCTCTTGTCCGGATTGCCCGGCTGGATCACCGCCCAACCGTCGTCCAGCGGCTTGAGCGCGCCGTCACGGGTGTCGAGCCGCAGCTTGCCCTTGCGGGCGGCGGCATCCGGCCCGTGGCAGGCGAAGCAGCGGTCGGAGAGGAGCGGACGGATGTCGCGGTTGAAGTCGATGGCCTCGGGCGCGGCGGCCGCGACGACGCCGCCTCCACAAAGTGCCGCGAGAATCATTCCCAACGCCATCGCTCGCGGCGGCTTGGGGCGACGCCCAGACGGCTGCGGCAGAAAAGAAGCATGGGGACCGGCAGTGGGCTTCATCGGAGGAAAGGTTGACGCTGTGGAAGCTGCCAGCCTTCACCGCCGCTTTCACGCGCATTTGCCCCACCATTTTCAGCCGGTTTCCTGTCCTTCCGCCCTGCGCAGAACCGCACAGGAACGACGGCCGCGGAAAAAGCCGCCCCATCCTTGCCCGGCAGAACGAAGATCCGACACCGGTCCCGCGAAGGCCGATCCGCGAAGCTTGGTCCAGAGAGCTTTGGCGGCACGGCCAGCTCCGGGCTCTTCGTCTTCCCGCCGGGCAAAAGGGGACCGCCGATATTTCGATGCCTGCGGACTGCACTTTTTCCATGCTGGTCTGCATTGGAAACAACTTCCAATTTGCCCCCCAGTTCCTAGATTCGCGCCTCAATTTTTGTGCCCAATCACTGAACCGAAACATTATGGCCGCTGATACCTCCGTCGTCGCGAAAGTCGAACTCCCGCCGCTCGTCCCGCAGAAGCTCAAGTCCAAGCTCGCTCCCACGCCGGGCAAACCGAAATACGCCACCACGGTCAAGAACGCCGCCGGCGCCGATGTCACCCTCGGCTGCCCCAAGGCCACCCGCGCGCTCGTCGCGTTGATGGACGTCCACGCGGTGGTCGGCGGCGCGGCCTGCCATTGGGGCGGTCCCGCGGCCTTCGCCGAGGTGAACTCCGCGATCCACGGCCTGATGTTCAGCGTCTCCGGCCGCCAATGGCACGAGGCCTACAACTACGTGAACGACGCGGGCCACGCCGAGAACGGCATCTACGCCCTGCGCGCCAACTACGGCTTCGACGGCACCAATTTCGATTCCCTCAAGGGCTTCCGCTCCATCGCCAGCAAGCTGACGGGCCACGGTGAATCGCACCTGAACCCCGAGGGCGTCCTGCTCTCCAACGGCCCGCTCGGCTCCGCCCTGCCCCAGGCCCAGGGCCTGGCCATCGGCGACAAGCTCGCCGGCAACGACCGCGTGACCATCGCCGTGGTCTCCGACGGCGCCTCGATGGAAGGCGAAGCCAAGGAAGCCTTCGCCGCCATTCCCGGCCTCGCCTCCAAGGGCCGCGTCAATCCGTTCGTGATGATCGTGTCCGACAACGACACCAAGCTCTCCGGCCGCATCACGAAGGATTCCTTCTCCATGCAGCCCACCTTCGAGGCGCTCGACGACCTCGGCTGGGATGTCCGCAAGGTGGCCAACGGCCATGATCTCCAGGCCGTCTTCCTCGCCGTGGAAAAGGCCGTGACCGACGCCAAGGCCAATCCCGCCAAGCCGGTCGCCATCTGGCTCAAGACGATCAAGGGCTACGGCGTGAAGGCCACCGAGGAGAACGCCGCCGGCGGCCACGGCTTCCCGCTCGCGAACGGCGAGAAGATCATTCCCTTCGTGGACGAGATCTTCGGCGGCCAGACCCCGGACGAGTTCAAGACCTGGGCCGCGTCGCTCCGCGCCGACTGGGAAAAGTCCGAGGCCGCCAAGAAGGCCAAGGCCGAAGCCGCCGCCGCCAATCCCGCTCCCGCCGCCCCGGCGGTGAAGAAGGACAAGGTGCAGGCCGGTCTCTCCGCCGGCGCGATCAAGGCCGCGATGGAAGGCTACCCGGTCTATTCCGTGAGCTCCGACGTGCAGGGCTCCACCGGCATCAGCACCTTCCAGAAGGCCACCGGCAACTTCATCGAGGTCGGCATCGCCGAGTCCAACATGGTCTCGACCGCCGCCGGTCTCTCCAAGGTGGGCTTCATCCCCATCGTGGACACCTTCGGCCAGTTCGGCGTGACCAAGGGCAACCTGCCCCTGACCATGGCCGCGCTCTCCCAGGCGCCCGTGATCGCGATGTTCTCGCACGTCGGGTTCCAGGACGCGGCCGACGGCGCCAGCCACCAGGCCACGACCTACTTCGCCGCCGTCAGCGCCATTCCGCACACCGTCGTCATCGCCCCGAGCTGCGCCGACGAAGCGGAGGCGTTCATGTATCAGGCGATCAAACGCATCGGCGACGAGCGCAAGGCCGGCCATGACGGCGAGTCCGTGATCTTCTTCGT
>CBFGQE010000270.1:0-4850 GCA_965650815.1 uncultured bacterium | reverse complement strand
TCTCCCTTCCGCCTCGATCTGGGCCAGGTCGAGGTTGCCGACCACGGCGGTGAGGATGTTGTTGAAGTCATGGGCGATGCCCCCGGCGAGACGGCCGATGGACTCCATCTTCTGCGCCTGCACGAAACGGGCCTCGAGCTTGCGGCGTTCGGTGATGTCGCGGAAGGACCAGATCCGTCCGTAGTGCCGGCCGGTCCGGTCGCGGATGGGGGCGGAGTATCGGTCGAGCACGGTTCCGCCGATGAGTTCGATCTCGTCGTGGCCCACCTCGTCCGGGTGGTCGTAGAGATGGTTGACGCGCGCGATGAAGACCCCGGGGTCCATTGTGCGGCTCATCGCGAAGCGGATCTGTCCGGCTTCGTCCTTCGCCTCGACGAGTTCCGCCGGGAGGCCCCACAGCTCGGCCATCCGGCGGTTCTGGAGCACCTGTCGGCCCTGGGCGTCCACGATCAGGATGCCATCGATGGAGGACTCCAAGTGCGCTTCCAGCAAGGTGGTCTTCCACAGCAGTTCCTCCTGGTTGGCCTTCTCGGCCGTGATGTCGCGCTGGATGGAGGCGAAGTGGGCGCATTGGCCCGCCGCGTTGAAGACCGGGACGATGTCCAGATCGATCCAATAGGCGGAGCCGTCCTTCCGGTAGTTGACCACCTGTCGGCGGATGGGCTCGTGCCGTTCCATGGCCTGCCCGATCTCGGCGAGGACGGCCGGATCGGTTTTGTCGCCCTGGAGCATCCGGGGATTCTGGCCAAAGGCCTCGGCCGCGGAGTAGCCCGTGATGCGTTCGAAGGCCGGGTTGACGAAGACGATCCTGGGCCCCGGCTCGTCCAAGGGGTTCGCCTCGGTGATCAGCACGATCTCGTTCAGGTTGGCGATGCAGGTGTGGAGCAACGCGAGCCGTTCCTCCGTCTTCTTCCGCCGGGTGATGTCGCGGATGTTGCACTGGATCACCTTCTTTTCGCCGGCCTGGTAGACGTTGCTGACGAACTCGACGGCGATGTGGCGGCCGTCCCGGGTCTCCAGCGGCAGGTCCTCGTAGCGGACGTAGCCATGCCGCTGGAGCCGTTCCAGCATGGCCTGGTTCGATTCGATGTCCTTGAACGGGCTGAGTTCCCCGACCGTCTTGCCGACCATTTCCTCGTGGGAGAAGCCGAGCAGCTTTTCCAGGAACGGATTCACGTCGGTGATGCGTCCGTCGGCCAGGCCCAGGATGAGGATGCCGTCCTGGGCCGCCTCGAAGAGCCGGCGGTAGCTGAGCTCGGAAGCGCGGATCGATTCCGGCGACGACGGATCGTCGGCATTCTCTCCGCGGTCCAGAGGGCCGTTCACTTGGCCAGCTCCGTCGGGGCGGCCGTTGGGTTCGAGCCCGCCGGGGAGCCCTTGATCGTCCCGGCGGCCTCGCGCAAACCGGCGACGATCCGGATCGTCTCCAGCAGATCCGCCATGATGAAGGGCTTGAGCAGCATGGCGGCCGGACGGAGCCGGGGATCGCCGGTCTGTTCCTCGGTGGGAACGCGGCCGGAGATCAGGATCACGGGCAGGGTCGGCTGGGCCGGACGGAGAACCTTCAGCAGTTCGAAGCCCGAGAGCCGGGGCATGTCGCAATCGGTGACGACGAGGTCGAACCGCCGGCTCTGCAGCAGGCCCCAGGCGACCTCGCCGTCCTCCGCCGTGTCCACCTCGTAACCGGCGCGGACAAGGGCTTTGGCCCCGAGTTCACGGATGGACGGCTCGTCGTCCACGAAGAGGATGCGCAGGGGTTGGTTCATGCCGGTCTCACGCGGGCTCCTCGCCAGGGCCGTTCGATGCGGGATGTCGCGGAGTTCAGGAGACAGCGGCGGGCTCGACCGGAGGCGCGACGAGGGAGAGGGACCGCTGCCGGCGATTGCGGACCATTACCAGCACGCCGATCAGGGCGAACATCCCGGCGGACAGGGCGGTGGTCACTTCGGGAACAGGCGGCGGCGGCGACAGGTCATAGCTATACCAGACCCGGACCGTGCCTTCGCCCATGACATCCGAACCGCCAAACAGCCCGCTGCCTGTCTTGTCGAAGAAGAAGTGTTCGTCGCTCATGAACAGGAAGGGCAGCGACGAGGGCGCGCCTGCGGACACGTCGTAGGCGGCTATCTGGAGAACCTCCGTCAGATCGAGCGTCTGCGTCGTGGCAACCAGGCTGTCCGAGAAGAACACGGAAGCGCCGGCGGCCAGATCGAAAGGTCCGACCGAGTAGGCGGGCGAGGTGGTCGAGAGGGCCGCGAAGGGGAGCCCGGAAATGCTGAACGAGGCCTGTTCCGTCATGCCCAGCACGGTTCCCGCCTGTCCGGTCGCCTCCGCCGTCAGGACGAAGTCGCAGCGGCCGGAAAGCTCCAGATGCACCCCCAGCAGCGTGCCCGGTTGATCGAACGCCGCCAGGAACGCGGCATGCGTGAAGTCGCTGGCGGCCGGTCCGCACTCGAACACTTGGGGCGTGGTGGTCAGCACGAGCGCCTGCGCGCCGAAACCCGCCAGCGAGAAAGCCGTGGCCAGGAGGAGGGAGCGCGGTTTTTGAGAGGTTTTGATCGTTGGTTTCATAGATGTCCGTTGATGGAGCGGATTTTCCCGGAAGGTTGCAGGAACCCGGAGAGGTCCCGGTCGGAAGTCCCTACTCCCCCATCCTATGGGTTTCCGAAGGGCGCGGAATACGGCCTTTCCCCCATGCGGCGGACCGCGATTCCCCGAGTTCCGGCGCGATGGGGAAAACACCCCATGTCGCCCGGACGACCGTCCCTCTAGCGTCCCGGCGGTTGTCCACCCAGGAAGACCGGGTCCAACCCTCCGGCCCAATCAAAACCCGTGTCCCGACCGAGGCCCCCAAAACCGACCCACCCATGAAAACCGCCGCAACGTTCTGTCTCCTGTCGCTCGGAGCCCTGTGCTCCGCCTCCGCCGCCCAGACCATCGCCGAATGGACCTTCGAGGGCGGTGTGACGACGCCCTCGACCGGCGCGGGCAGCGCGCTGCTCATCGGCGGCACCACCGGTGGTTTCGCGGACGGCAACGCCGAGGGCACCGGTTGGAACACCGCCAACTATCCCGCCCAGAGCACGGCCAACGGCACGGCCGGCGTGCAGTTCAACGTCAGCACCGTCGGCTACGACCTCATCACCGTCTCGTATGACCACCTGGCGTCCGGCGCGGCGTCGCGCTGGTCGGAGATGCAATACACGCTGGACCGGAACGCCGCGACGCCGGTCTGGGTGACGTTCGACAACAACGGCGGGGCCCTTTCGCCGCAGGACAGCTTCGGCAGCTACTTCTACGATCTCAGCTCGGTGCCGGGCGTGGATGAAAACGAGGACTTCGCCTTCCGCATCGTGTCGGTGTATTCGCCGATCACGTTCAATCCCGGCGTCCCCGTCCAGCAGTTCGGGGCCTTCACGGCCTATCACCGCGCGGCCTCGGACAGCCTCAACGGGCCCGCCTACGATCCGACCGGCATGTGGCTCTTCGACAACATCGAGGTCGGAAGCCTGTCCGAGGTGATCCCCGTGCCCGAACCCGCCGCCGCGTCGCTGGTCCTGGTGGCCGGGGCCGCGTTCGCCACCCTCCATTTGCGCCGTCGGTCTCCATGAAGACCGACCCAAACGACACCGTGGGTCGGCCCCACCTCCAGCCCACGGTGTTCGGCGTTTCGCCTCCGGCCTTGGCGGGAGACGACGTATCCGGCAATGCGATTGCGTCTCGTTTTTTTTGAAACACGGTGACGTCGCTGCCACTGGCCATAACGGCGGATGCCGTCGCATTGCCCGATCCGTCGAACGCTTGTCGCCGCCCGCGCTTTCCGTTTCCGGGTCACCCGCAGGTGTCCGCGCTTTGCATCGGCTGGGTCTCCGCCTCGGTGAGATGGTCCGCCTCCAGGGAACAACCGACGCGCAGCAGCGAGTTGTATCCGCCAAAGGGATTGGAAACGTGGCGATCCGCCAGCGGGTCGGCCGTCCATCGGCCATCCACGACGAAGCAGTATTCGTAGATGCCCGGAGCGAGCTCCAACTCGGTCTCCCAACGGCCCTCTCCCACCGGGCTCAGGGACGCGGCGGAGGGTTGCCACTCGTTGAACGAGCCGGCGAGGCAGACGCTGGCGGCGGAGGGATGGGTGAATTCAAAGCGGATCGGCGCCGGCCGGGATTCCTGGGCGGCGGCTTTGGCGGGTTTCGTTTTCTGGTTCATGGTTTCGGATGGGAGCGGCGGCTCCGGTGGAGTTTGAAGCGCCCGGCATCGGCCGGATTGGATCGATGAAAAAGGCCCGGTCATGCACCGGACCCGGGGAGCGGAAGCAGGCCCTGGACGCCTCGCGGCGATCCCAGGGCCGCCTTGCGGGCTACAACAGGGCTTTGGCGCCCTTGTGGGAGGTGGCGTTCGTTCGGTCGTCTCGGTCTTCGTTGGAGAACGAAGACTCAACCCGGTCCCAGGCGTCGCGGGTGGCGTGCTTGGCCTTGTCCCATCCGAGCGAGGTGTTGGACTTCGACTTCTCGTAGGCGCGCTGGAGATGGATCTCCACGTCCTCAAACTTCTTGTCCGGATACTGGGCGCGGCCCTCATAGCCGACGCGGTAGGCCGGCTGGTAGAAGTCGTAGGAGGAGTCCCGTTCCACATACTTCTGCGAGGAGAAATGGGTCTTCCAATAGGTGTCCTCGACGGTCGGGTCCATCCGCTCGGCGGCTCCTTTGCCCATCAATCCTCCGGCCACCGCGCCGGCCGTCAATCCAATGGCTGCACCGACAGGTCCGGCCAGCGCTCCCAAGGCAGCTCCGGCGACGGCTCCGCCTGCGGCGCCGATCCCGGTTCCCACCGGATGCGCTCCCGGTGCGCCG
>CBFGQE010000269.1:0-4893 GCA_965650815.1 uncultured bacterium | reverse complement strand
CTGGGCATCCGGTTGCTGCCGTGCCCGGCCCTCCCGGTGCTGGACGAAGCCCTGGAGGCATTGACGGCGCAGATGCCGTGAACGCCGCTCAGCGGTTCGCCATCGCCCCGGCCCCCATCGGCTGATACGCGCACAGCGGCTCCTCCGCCAGATAGTCGCCCGTCATCGCGTAGGCCCGCGCCCGCGAGCCGCCGCAGATCGTGCGGAACTCGCACCGGGCACACTTGCCCTTGAGCTGGTGCGGATCGCGCAGTTGGCGGAAGAGCGGATGCTCCCGATACACCTCGCCCAGTTCGTCGCGACGCACGTTGCCCGCGCGGATCGGCAGGAAGCCGCTCGGGTAGATCTCGCCCAGGTGCGAGACGAAGACGAAGCCCTTGCCGTCGTTCACGCCGATGGGCGCGCGGATCTGGAGCCGGCTCTTGTCGCGTGTCTGCTGGAGCACCACGCGGCGGTAGTGGTGGCCCTCGGTGGTCTTGATGTCGTAGGGCGCGGTCTCCGAGTGGCGCTGGAGCCGGAGGAAGAGCGTCTCCATTTCTTCGGCCGTGAGCAGATCGTCCGTCTTTCCACGGCCCGTCGGCACGAGCTGGAAGACGCTCCACAGCACCGGCCGCAGTTCCGCCAGCAAGGCGACGAAGGCGTCGAACTCTCCCAGGTTCTGCCGCGTGAAGGTGGTGTTGATCTGCACCTCCAGGTTCGCGGCGCGGGCGTTGGCGATGGCCTGCATTGTCAGCTCCCACGTGCCGGGCGCGCCGCGAAACGTGTCGTGGCTTTCACGCGAAGCGCCGTCGAGGCTGAGGGAAATCCGCGCCACACCGAGCCGCTTCAGCTCCGCCAGATCCTGCCGCACGAACTCCGGCGTCGCGCTCGGGCTCAGGCCCACGCGCAGACCGCGATCCGTCGCGTAGCCGATCAGCTCCTTCAAGTCCGGCCGTCGCACCGGATCGCCGCCCGTCAGGATGAAGAGCCCCGGCCGACAGCGCACCACTTGGTCGATGAGCCGGAAGGCTTCCGGCGTGTTCAGCTCCAGCGGATGCCGCGCGGGCTGGGCCGATGCCCGGCAATGCCGACAGGCCAAGGCGCACGCCTGCGTGGTTTCCCAGATGACGATGAACGGACGTTCCGCGAAGTCGAAGGACGGCTTCATGCCCAGAGGATCGGTGTCCCGAAGGCTCCCGGCCTTGATCTGGATCAAGGTCCGGTCTCATGCGCTCCGACACGCTGCTTCCATGATCTGCCTTGGTCCGAGAAACCAATGCTGACCCGTCGTCACGAACCGCCCACACTCGAATCCGTCCATGACCTTTGTCCCGAAACTTCGCCCGTCCCATTGGGCTGCATTCCTGCTGGGCTTCGGCGCGCTGGTCGTCCGCTCGGCCGACGAGCTCTACGAACAGGCCCCGATCTCCTATTCCGCCACCGCGCCGCAGGATGCCATCGTCGCGTTGGAGAAACGCCTGGCCCTCGGAGGTGTCGATCTCGCGGGCACCGAGAAGGAAGTCCTGCGCGAGCTGTTGCGTCTGCTCGACGTGCCGGAAGCGAGCCAGGTTCTCGTCTTCTCCAAGACCAGCCTCCAGACCCGCCTCATCCGCCCGGACAACCCGCGCGCCATCTACTTCTCCGACACCTGCTACGTCGGTTGGGTGCCCGGCGGATTGATCGAGATCGCGAGCATCGATCCCCAGCTCGGTCCGGTCTTCTACCACTTCAATCCCCGCGCGGAATCGGCCAAGGGTCCGCGTTTCGTGCGCGACGCCGATTGTCTCCGCTGCCACGGCGGCAACTTCGTGCGCGACATACCCTCCGTCTTCGCCCGCTCGCTGTTCACCGAGCCCGGCGGGCAACCCATCTTCAGCCAGGGCTCCGTGCTGGTGGAGGAAACCACCCCGCTGCTGGAACGCTGGGGCGGCTGGTATGTGACCGGCACCGCCGCGCCGATGGAACATCGCGGCAACGTCTTCCACCGCGAACAGGACGGACGCCTCGCCGTCGCGCTCGACCACGGCGACCACTTGGCCCGCATCCCCGACGAAGCCCGGCCCGACCGCTACCCGCGCGCCACCAGCAGCGTCTCCGCCCTGCTCGTGCTGGAGCACCAGTGCGCCGTCCAGAACGCCCTGACCCGCGCGGCGATGCGCACCCGGCAAATCCTCCACTACCAGCGCGGCCTCCAGCGCGACCTCAAGGAACCGATCACCGACGAACCCACTTTCGACAGCGCCAAACGCGTCGTCGAAACCAGCGTCCAGGAAGTACTCGACCGTTTGCTCTGCAAGGAAGAGGCCCCGCTCCCTCCCGGCGGTGTCGTGGACAAGGCCGACTTCGCCCCAAGCTACGAACGCGGCGCGTTGAAAGCCGCGAACGGCCGTTCCCTGCGCGAACTGGACCTTGACCGCCGCATCTTCCGTCTGCGTTGCAGCCCGTTGATCTACTCCGCGTCCTTCCGCGAATCTCCGCCCCAGTTGAAGACCCGCGTCCTCGCCCGCCTCCATCGCGTCCTGACCGACGCCACGCCCGAAGCCCGCTACTCCCATCTCGCCACTGAAGAACGCGCCGCCATCCACCAGATCCTGACCGAAACCCTGCCCGACTATGCGGCCCTGGCAGGCACGGGGCCGTAGCCAGCGCGACCCGGGCTTGGCGGGAGCCGCTGCGCTGTCTTTTGGTCCCTGATCGCGTCCTCAGCCCCGGCTCAGTTTCAGCAGTTGGCGGCGGGCGGATTGGAGGCGGTGGATGATGACGGTGCTCATGCGCTTGAGCAGCTCGTAGCCGAGGTCGTGGTTGGTCTCGCATTCCTCGCGCAACCGGGTGCCGTAGAAGAACACCGCCTCGACCGGCTCCACGGCGCGGGCGTCGAAGTTCCAGTAGTAGGGCGGGAAGAGCCAGGACCAGCCGAGCACGTCGCCCGCGCCGATGGTCTGGACCACGACTTCCCGGCCCTCGGCATTCGACGACGACAGCTCCACCCGGCCGGAGAGGACGAGGTAGAAGCGGTTGGCCGGGTCGCCTTCGCGGAAGATGGTTTCGCCGGCGGCGAAGGAGGCCTTCATCGCGCAGGCCACGAGCTTGTCCATCAGCGGGGCGGGCAGGTCGCGGAGCAATGGCTGGGCGGCGAGGAGCGGGCGGAGATCGGAGGGAGCGGCTGAGGTGTTCGGGGTGCTCATGGCTGCGAGGATGCTTCGCCGGTGGATGTTTGCATTCAGAAAACCTCGGCCTTCAGCCCCGAGACCTGGCGTAGGGTCCGGGCGATCTGCGAAAGGGTCTGGAGCGGCAGGTGGCCGATGGCGGGATTGTTCGTGGGCCGGGTGGCGGAATAGACCTGCACGGAGGCGATCTGCGCGCCGGCTTCGCGGAGTTTCAGGAGCGCCTCGGCGAGGGCGAGGATTTCGTCGGGCGACGGGCCGTGGCCGCCGATGGCCGGGAAGAGGCTCTGGATGACGACGGGGCGGCGGCGGGCGAGGTGGAGGGTGTTGGCGAGGACGGCTTCGAGCGAAGTCTCGGGATGGTTGATCCGGTCCATGTGCGGCTGGGTGCCGGCGTCGAGCTTGACCCAGACTTCGTCGCGGGAGGTGAGGAGGTCGAGCCCGCGCACGATCTCGGGCCGGTCGAGGCGCGAGCCGTTGGTGAGGACCACGAGCTTGAAGAAGCCGTCGGACCGCCGCGCGCGGACGTGCACGGCGGCGGCCACGGCCTCGGCGAAGTGTTCGCAGAGGGTGGGTTCGCCATCGCCGCTGATGGCCACGTGGCGCAGCTCCAGCAGGGAGGCGGGCACGGTGTCGAACGGCGCGCGCCGGGGCAGCTCGCCGCCGCGGATGAGATCGAGCATCGCGCCCAGCTCGTCGGACAACACGTCGAGGTCGAGCGGGCCGGTGGAGCGCGGACGTTCGCGGTCCACCTCGCAGTAGGTGCAGGCGAAGTTGCAGCGCGCGTCCGGGGTCAGGTCCAGCCCGACGGACAGTCCCCGGGCGCGCGGCGAGACGAGCACATAGACGAACCGGTTCTCGAAAAAGTTCCGCAGACAACCGCCGGAGGTGCAGGGCGCGCCACCGGGGACGGCGGCGGCGGACGGCGGACGTTTTTCGAGGAACGTCGTCATGGGAGGATCAGCCCTTTTTCGCCGGGGCCGCTTTCTTCGCGGCCTCCGGGCGGCGCAGCACCAGCACGGGGCACGGGGCGTAGCGCACGACGTTCTCGGCGGTGCTGCCCAGCAGCACGTGCTTGAGGCCGGTGTAGCCGTGGGTGGAGATGACGATCAGGTCGGCCTTCTCCTCCGCCGCCACGTCGGCGATGACCCGCGCGGAACGGCCGGAGCGGACGAGGAACTTGGCCTGGACGCCTTCGGCCTCGCAGGCCTCGACCATCTTGGCCAGCCGCTGTTCCGCGCCCGTCATGAGATCGCGCTCCAGCGCCGCCTGGTCGAAGACCGCGACATCCGCGTAGGAATAGCTGATCTCCACCACGTGCAGCAGGATGACCGAGCCGCCGCACACCTTGGCGAAGGCGGTCGCGCGCTCGACGGCGCGCTCCGAGCTTTCGGAGAAATCCACGGGCACGAGCACCCGGTCCATGGCCAGCGGCGCCGCGGCGGCGCGGGCGAGGATCGGGGCGTCGGAGCGGCCGACTTCCATGACGACTTTGCCGCGTTTCGGGGAGGGTTTGACTTTCATGTTCTTGGGGTGCCGGACAACCGGCGGTCGGGGTTTGTGTTTTTCGCTGGAACCAAATCGACATCCAATCCCCGGGCCCGGCCACACCCGCCTTGCGGTTGATGCATCGGATTTGGCGGTCGCGGCCGGGCGGAGGGGAGGCGATTCGCCCGGAGGATTGCGCCCGCCCCGCCGCCCGGCAAGATGCCGCGCGTGAAAAGGCGCGGGTGGATCATCGGAGGCGGCG
>CBFGQE010000268.1:0-4896 GCA_965650815.1 uncultured bacterium | reverse complement strand
TTGCCGATCACCGTCCATTGCGGCTCCGGTCCTTCGGGCGTCCGCTCGATCACGTAGGCGCGGGCGCCATGCACCGCCTTCCAGCGCACATCGGCCGTGCTGGCATGGTCGCTGGGCAGCACCAGCACGTCCTCCGGCGGCGGCACATGCTGCACGCTGAAGCCCGCGCTCTCGGTCTTCGCCTTGTCCCCGTCGCTCGCCGTCTCCACGTAGGCGGCCAGTTGCGTGAGCGTTCAGTCCAGGTCCGCCGCCGCGTCGTCCTGCACCGTCGTCTTGGCCTTGGCGGCGGCGCGGGCGGCCCTCGCTTCATTGTGCGTCGTCTCCAGCGTGTTCGGTTCGTCGGTCAACGCCGACCAGGACGGCGTGGGCAACGGGAAGTTCGGATGGGCGGTCATCGCCTGCGCGATCTGGCGGCCGAACTGGATCTTGTCCGCGACCGACAGGCGGTTCAGGCCGAGTTTTGATGAGATTCATGAGGGTTTGCCTTCTCTTGGCTACGACTTCCGGGCAGGCAGCAGCCTCCCGATTTGGTCACAGGGGAAGGGCACTCCAACCGCCCGCGACCCCGCCGCCGAGCACGGCTCGGTGGGCCGCCCAAATTGGCCGAAGCTGACGCAGCAATCGAGCTTACGCAGCCCGGTGCAGCGATGAATGTTACTGATGATACAGGGGTTTGCGTCGATCAGGAACCGACAGGAGCTGCTTAAAAAACGACATCCTAGAGGTCAAGAAGATGCACCACCCAAACAGCCCTTCGGAACGCCAATGACAAAATTCCGTGATTCAAGGGTCGGATCGAGCGTGGGCCAAAGGCTTCCTTCCCTGAATCTCATTCATCGGAGCGGGCGAGCATTTCCTTGAGCACGTTCCGGCAGATGTTGGTGAAAACGCTCTCGGCGAAGGAAAGCTTGCGGGTTTTGGAGCGGAGAACACCCCAGCGACGGCGGAGTTGTCGGCGGCCGAGCGGTAGGCCGACGAGCAACCCCTGTTTGACTTCCTGGGCGGCGATCCAGCGGGGAAGAATGCCTATGCCGAGATCAAGACGGACGAACTGCTTGATGGCGTCTTCATTGGCGATCTCAATGATGGGCTGGAGCACGATGCCGTCGTCGCGGAAATACCCTTCGATGAGCGCGTAGGTATCGCTGCTCCGCTCGGGCAGGATGAGTTTACGGGAGGCGATCTCCTCGCGGACGGCCTTGCGTTTCACCGCCCAAGGATGGAGCGGATTCACGACAAACTGCAGATCGTCCTCGATCATCTGGACGAACTCGGCACCGGGATAGGCGGCGGGCTCGATAAAGACCCCAAGATCGATCCGATTGTCGGCGAGGAAGGCGACTGCTTCCTTGGAAGAGCATTGCTCAATCCGGATGCTGTAGTCGGGAAAGCTCTCGCGGAACTCGCGCAACGTCGGGGCGAGCAGGTATTGGCAGGCGGTCGCATTTGCGGCGATGCGGAGCTGGCCCTGTCGCCAATCGCTGATTTCCCTCACTTTTCGACGCATCTCCTTCATCCGCTCCAGCACTTCCTCCGCCTCGCCGACGAAGGCGAGACCGGCTTCGGACAAAGCGACGCGACGAGATGAACGCTCGAAGAGACGCGCGCCAAGGTCGGTCTCGAGGGCCTTGAGGCAATGGCTGACGGCGGAGGGGGTGAGCTTCAGCTCTTCGGCGGCGCGGCCCATGTTGAGGGTGCGCGCGATGGTCACGAAGACGCGAAGATGCTGGCTGTCGATGGTGATCTTCATTGCGGGGAGCCGGGCCGACGCGGCCGGAGTGTAGCCAGGGGAACGGGCTCCGCCAGCGGGATTGTTGAAATGATTTCAACAAATCTTGAGCCGAACTGAAGCGCGGGCGGCCAAGCAAAAGTCGGCATGGTGGCATCGCCGCTGCTAAGCGACGGATGGCATGCGATTCGCCAAGCGCAAAAAAGTGCAGGCCCGCCATCCGGTGACCCGGAGAACGCTGAACATCGGTTTTGTTGCCACCATCGACTGCGCATTGATCGTCGCCGCCCAGGAGCTGGGCCTCTATCGCAAGCACGGTTTGGATGTGCAGCTTTCGCGGGAGGTCGGCTGGGCAACGATCCGCGAAAAACTCCTTCACGAGGAACTGGATGCCGCCGGGGCGCATGCGAGCATGCTGTTCTCCATCTACTGCGGGATCGGGGTGGTTCGTCGCGCCTGTCTTACCGGACTGATGCTCGGCCTCAACGGGAGCGCAATCACGCTATCCAACGGTCTCTGGGAGGAAGGCGTCCGAGACGCCGCGACGCTCGGACGGTTCGTGAAAGAGCAGAAGGGACGCAGAACACTGACCTTTGGGGTCGTGCTCGGCCTCTCCTCGCAGAACTACAATCTCCGGGAATGGTTGCTATCGGGCGGAATCGATCCTGAAAAGGATGTGCGCATCGCGGTCATCCCTTCCGCGTTGATCCACGAAAGCCTCAACGAGGGCTACTTGGATGGCTATTGCGTCGCGGAACCTTGGAACTCCGCCGCCATTTTTGGCGGAACAGGTTGGGTGGCGGCGACCTCCAGCGAAGTCAATGTGGGCCATCCGGAAAAGGTGCTCTTGGTTCTACAGGAGTTTGCCGAAAAACGCGAAGATGAGCATCTGCGCCTGATCGCGGCACTGATCGAGGCCAGCGAGTTCTGCGATCGCCCGTCCAATCGCCCTGAACTGGCCCGCATGTTGGCGCAAAGCCGCTATTTCGACGTGCCGGAAGATCATCTCGCCAATGCCTTGGTCGGCCCGTTCTACAATGGACGCCAGCAGCGACCCGTTCCCGACTTTGTCCGCTACGACGCCATCAAGGCAGGTGCACCGAGCCGGGCAATGGGGCGATGGGTCTTCGATCTCGTAAAAAAGCTCGGACCCAAAGACGGACTCCCGGCGCTGAGGCCTGATGTCATCGGGAAAGTCTTCCGCGAGGACATCTTCAGAAAGGCCATGCATCTCGGGGAACGCGCCGTCGGTCCAGACACGCGGGAGGACGGTGCTGCCGTCCAAAAAGATGGGCCCACCCCGACGCCTCCGCTGTCGCCCGCCTTCCAGTTGCTTGCCCGACCAACACCGGTATTCGGGCCGATCATCCAAGCCGCGACATCTCCTTTCCGTTCCCAACCCCCATCCACGCAGCTCGCGTGATTCCTGAACCATGAAACTGAAACCCAACCTGATCCCGAAATCCCTGCGCCGGACGCTGGGTGCCGTGTCCGCCCTCGCGGCGGGCGTCGGACTCCTCGCCGGCAATCTCAAAGCCGCCGACTACCCCACAGCCAAGGTCAACACTACGGGACTTGCCGTCACCGACACCGAAGTCGTCGTCGGCCAGCTCCATTCCGCCACCGGCACGATGGCGATCAGCGAGACCGGCTCCATCCAGGCCGAGCAGCTCGCGATCGAACAGATCAACGCCATGGGCGGCGTGCTCGGCCGCAAGATCAAGATCATCGTCGAGGACGGCGCCTCCGATTGGCCGACCTTCGCCGAGAAGGCCAAGAAGCTCCTCGTGAACGACAAGGTGGCCGCCGTATTCGGCTGCTGGACCTCCGCCTCCCGCAAGGCCGTGCTGCCCGTCTTCGAGAAGGAGAACGGCATGCTCTACTACCCCACCTTCTACGAGGGGCTCGAGGAGTCGAAGAACGTCATCTACACCGGCCAGGAAGCCACCCAGCAGATCATCGCCGGCCTCGACTGGATGGCGAAGGAGAAGAAGGCGAAGACCTTCTACCTCATCGGTTCGGACTACATCTGGCCGCGCACCTCGAACAAGATCGCCCGGAAACACATCGAGAACGTCCTCAAGGGCGAGGTCGTCGGCGAGGAATACTACGCGCTTGGCCACACCCAGTTCGGTTCCCTGATCAACAAGATCAAGCTGAAGAAGCCGGACGTGATTTACGCCATCGTCGTGGGCGGCTCGAACGTCTCCTTCTACAAGCAGCTCAAGGCCGCCGGCATCACCAGCGACAAGTGGAACCTCCTCACCATCTCCGTCACTGAGGACGAAGTGCTCGGCATCGGCGGCGAGAACCTGGCGGGCTTCTACTCCGCGATGAAATACTTCCAGTCCCTCGACAACCCGAACAACAAGGCGTTCGTCGAGGCCTTCAAGAAGAAGTATGGCGAGAAGGCCGTCATCGGCGACGTCACCCAGGCCGCCTATCTGGGCCCCTGGCTCTGGAAGCTGACCGTCGAGAAGGCCGGCAGCTTCGACATCGACAAGATCGCCGCCGCCTCTTCCGGCGTGGAGTTCAAGGAAGCCCCAGAAGGCTACGTCCGAATCCACGACAAGAACCACCACCTCTGGAGCAAGCTCCGCATCGGCCAGTGGCAGGCGGACGGCCAGGCCAAGGTCCTCTACGAGTCCGGGCTGATCGAGCCGGATCCCTTCCCCAAGGGCTACCAATGATTTCGCTAAGAGTGCCGGTCCTGTGATGCACAGCGGGCGGCGACCCGGTCAGTCGCCGCCCGCCCTTGTCCCGAATCCCTCAAACTCCGCCCAACAAAACCACCATGCTAGCCGCCTACACCGCAGAAGAGCTGTATTCGATCACGATGATGCAGGGCTTCGCCGGGCTGAGCCTCTTCAGCGTCCTGCTGCTGATGGCCCTCGGCCTCGCCATCATCTTCGGCCAGATGGGCGTCGTGAATCTCGCGCACGGCGAGTTCATGGCCCTCGGCGCCTACACCGTGTATCTCTGCTCCGAGGTCGTCCACACGCGTTTCCCGGCGCTCGCGCCCTACTACTTCATCATCGCCATCGTCATCGCCTTTGTCGTGGCGGGACTCGCCGGGCTGCTGGTGGAGTGGTCGCTGATCCGATTTCTCTACAAACGGCCGCTCGACACGCTTCTCGCGACGTGGGGCCTTAGCCTGATCATGCAGC
>CBFGQE010000267.1:0-4899 GCA_965650815.1 uncultured bacterium | reverse complement strand
ACCACGTGGCGTAGGTGGAGAACTTGTAGCCGCGGCGATACTCGAACTTCTCGACCGCCTTCATCAGGCCCATGTTGCCCTCCTGGATCAGGTCCAGGAACGAGAGGCCGCGGTTCGTGTATTTCTTGGCGATGGAGATGACGAGGCGGAGGTTGGCCTCGACCATCTCGGTCTTGGCCTGGAGGGCCTTCTTGGAGAAGTGCTGGAGCTGCTTGTAGGCCTCGATGTAGGCCGCGCCGGTCATGCGCACGAAGTCCTCGAGGGCCTTCACCTTGCGCTCCTCGCCCTGGATGATCTGCTGCGCCTGGGCGTGCTTCTTCTGCGGCTCTAGGTCCTTGATGGTCTGGAGGCTGGCCTGGATCTTGTCGTGGATGTTGTCCGCGACGAGGGCCATTTCCTCGATGACCTTCTGCTTGTAGAAGAACTTGGGGAACGACTTCTGGAGCTTCTCGTCGAGCTTGCGGAACTCCTCCTGGAGCTTGTCCGCCTTTCCTTTGCTGGAGGCGCTCTGCAGGTCGGCGTATTTGTCATCGACGGTCGTGTCGATCTCGCGGACCTGTTTCACGAGCTTGCGGAGCACCTTGAGGTGGTTCTCACGGCCCTCGATCTTCTTGTCCACGATCACGCGGTCGAAGCGCTCCTTGGGCGGCTCGGAGATGAGCTTCTCGGCCAGGGCGATGTGTTCCTTACCGGAGAAGCCGAAGCTGTAGATGATGCGCTTGACCTCGTTCTCGGCGTCCTCGATGCGCTTGGAGATCTCGACTTCCTGCTCGCGGGTCAGGAGCGGGACCTGGCCCATCTGCTTGAGATACATCCGGACGGGGTCGTCCAGGATGTCGAGGCGGCTCTTGTCCTCGGGTTCTTCCTCGGGCTCGGGCTGCTTGACCCGGTCCACCTCGGCCTGATCGACGATCTCGACCTCGAGGTTGCGGAGGCGGGAGCAGATTTCGTCGATCTCGTCCGGGGTGACGATGTTGCTCGGGAGGGCGTCATTGACGTCGTCCCAAGTCAAGTAGCCCTGCTCTTGGGCCAGGCGGAGCAGTTCCTTGATCTTCTCGGTCAGGTCCGCGCCGGACTGGGTCTTGAGGTCGGCGATGGCGTCCACCGACTTGGTCAACTGGTCGGGGTCCTGCTGGGCGGATGGGGCGGTGGCAAGAATGGCGGCGCGGGGCAGGGTTCCGGTGGGTTTGGGCAACGGCTTGCCGGCGGGGGCGGTGGCCGGGGCCGGTTTGGCGGCCTTGCTGTCGGCCGGTTTGACCGGGGCGACTGGCTTCGCTTTTTTGGCTTCGGGCTTCGGCGCGACCTTTTTCTTGCTCTTAGATTTGACCATAAACGGAATTGGGCAAGGGACTTCCCCTGCCCAGTCAAGGGCCGGCGAATATCGGGGTGTGGCCGGTGGGCGTCAAGCAGGCGTTCCATAAATGCCCGGTTTTGCCGACCGGGCGCGGAATGCGGCGACGCGGCCGGAAATAAGGGACGCTGCGCCAGGGACCGGGGGAGCCCAAATCCTGCTGGCGTATTCCGGAACACTCCCGTAACAAGCCGCTCCGTCAGGTTCGCCTGGCAGAATGATCCATCCCCATACCGAGCTGCGGCTCGTCAACGAATCGATCGGCTACGGCGTCTTCGCCACCCGGTTCATCCCTCGCGGCACCCTCATCTGGGTGCGCGATGACTTCGACCAAACCTTCACCCCCGAGGAGTTCGGACATCTGACCGAACCCTACCGTTGCATCCTGGAGAAGTATTCCTTCATCGATGCCCGTGGAAACCTGGTGCTGTGCTGGGACAACTCCCGGTTCTTCAACCATTCCTGCGACGCCAACTGCCTCAGCGCCGGCTACGACTTCGAGATCGCCGTGCGCGACATCGAGCCCGGCGAGGAGCTGACCGACGACTACGGCACGCTGAACCTGCGCGAGTCCTTCACCTGCCTCTGCGGCAAGGCGAACTGCCGGGGCGTGATCACCCCGCACGACATGGAGCAACACGCGCCGCGTTGGGACGTGCTGGTGCGGCAAGCCTTCCCGCTGATCCCCGGCGTGGACCAGCCGCTCTGGTCGTGGCTGAAGGAAAAGGGCGACGTGGAGGACGCGCTGCGCCATCCCGCCGCTGTCCGGTCGATTCTCTGCAACTACGCGCCGCCGAAACCGGCCGCCGTGGCCGTGGAGCGTCAGTCGCTGGTGTTGGCTTCGGCGTAGAAAACAACCTCGGCAAAGACGAAGGGCTGGTTCCCCGATGCGGGAACCAGCCCTTCTGTTTTTGGTCGCCGGTTACTTGGCTGCTGGGGCGAGCGTCTTTTTCCAGCGCGCAAGCTGCCGCGCCACTTCCTTGGTGCCGGGCGCGCCGGTCAATGCGCGGCGAGACATGGCCTTCTTCAAATCGAAGGTCTCGATCACGTCCTTGCCGAAGGTTTTGTCGATGCTCTGGAAGTCCGCGAGGCTGAGCCGGTCCAACGGCTTGCCCGACTTCTCGGACATCGCGACCACGGCACCGACCACATGGTGGGCTTGGCGAAAGGGCATGCCCTTCTTCACGAGGTAGTCGGCGAGGTCGGTGGCCAAGAGCAGCGGATCGGCGGCGGCGGCGGCGCAGGGGGCGGGGTTCACCGTGGTGTGGCGCAGCATCGCGGCCACGATCCGGACGGTGGCGCGCACGGTGTCGGCGGTGTCGAAGAGGCGTTCCTTGTCCTCCTGGAGGTCGCGGTTGTAGGTCATCGGCAGACCCTTCAGGAGCGTCAGCAGCGCCATGAGGTTGCCGATCACGCGGCCGCTCTTGCCCCGGGTCAACTCGGCAATGTCGGGATTCTTCTTCTGCGGCATGAGCGACGAGCCCGTCGTGTAGGCATCGGCGATCTTGATGAAGTTGAACTCGCTGCTGAACCAAAGGATCACGTCCTCCGCCAAGCGCGAGAGATGCACGGCCGTCAGCGCGGCTGCCGAGGCGAACTCGACCATGAAGTCGCGGTCGCTGATGCCGTCCATCGAATTCTGGGTGATGACGGCACGGCCTTTGCCATCCACGAAGCCGAGCTGCTCGGCCACGAACTCGCGGTCGAGGGGCAGGGTGCTGCCGGCGAGCGCGCCGTTGCCCAGCGGGCAAACATTCGTTCGTGCGAAGCTGTCGGCGAAGCGGTCGCAGTCGCGGTCGAACATCTCCACGTAGGCCAACAGGTGATGGGCGAAATAGACCGGCTGGGCGCGCTGGAGATGGGTGTAGCCGGGGATGACGATGTCGGCGTTCTTCGCGCCGAGTTCCACGAGCGCTCGCTGGAGGTCGCGCAGTTCGTCGATCAACGCGACGATCTCGTCGCGGACCCACATGCGCATGTCGAGGGCGACCTGGTCGTTGCGCGAGCGGGAGGTGTGGAGCTTGGCCCCGGCGGGGACGCGCTGGGTCAGCTCGGCCTCGATGTTCATGTGGACATCTTCCAGCTCCTGCTTCCACTCGAAGGTGCCGTCGGCGATCTCCTGGCCGATCTGCTCCAGCCCGACCGTGATGTCCTTGAGCTCGGCCTTGGTCAGGATGCCGATCTTCTGGAGCATGGTGGCGTGGGCGATGGAGCCCATGATGTCGTGCTGCCAGAGGCGCCAGTCGAAGGAGATGGACTCCGAGAACCGGGCCACTTCCTCGGAAGGGCCGCTGGCGAAACGTCCGGAACGCGAAACGGGAGAGCTGTTTTTCATGACAACGAGGAGCGGACTCTGCGAACGGCGACCGGTCGGGACAATGACGAAATCCGCCACGCCGCCGCCGTTTCTCCGGCCGATTTTCGTCATTCTCAACCGCCAACGCTTCCGCCAACGCTTCCGCCGATGACGCTGCTCCTCGATGTCGGCAACACGCACACGCACGTCGGTCTGGCCAACGACCGGAAGGTGCTCCGTTCGTTCGATCTGCCGACCGCCGGATGGCGCGACGGCAGCACGGAGAAGCTTCTGCTGGAACGGCTCGGCGCGCGGCGTCCCACCCGCGCCGCCTTGGCCACGGTCGTGCCCGCGGTCCGGCCGCTGATCCGGCACGCGTTGCTCCAGCACTTCGACCTTGGCTGCTTCGAGCTGACGGCGGCGACGGCCCACGGAATCGGCATCGACTATCCGAAGCCCGAGAGCATCGGTGCGGACCGCTTGGCCAACGCCATCGCCGTGAAGCGGCATTTTGGCGCGCCGGCGTTGGTCGTCGGGTTCGGCACGGCGGTGGCCTTCGACGTGGTGGACCGGCGCGGATACTACATCGGCGGCATCATCGCCCCCGGCCTTTCCGCGATGACCGACTATCTCCACGAAAAGACCGCTCTGTTGCCGCGCATCACGATCCGCGAACCGCGCGGCGTGGTCGGCAAGAGCACCGAACAGGCGATGCTCGTGGGCGCGGTCCACGGCTACCGGGGCCTCATCCGGGAACTGGTGAAGGAGCTGAAGTCCGAGCTCAAGGCGCGGCGGCTGCCCGTCGTGGCCACCGGCGGCTACGCCAAGTTGATGGCGGCGAAGCTCCCGGAGATCACCGCCGTGCAGCCGAACCTCACGCTCGAAGGATTGAGGCTGGCGATCGGAGCAGCGATCACGGCCCCCTAAAACAGGCTACCCCGATTGTGGGGCTGTCGGTTCACGGGATCGGCGGGCTGAATGGTTCGCGTTGGGCCAGTCGTGGCCGTGCCACCGAGCCTGTGGGGATCAAGTCGTTCCGCAGGCGACGGCCCGGCGGTTCCGACGAAAAATCGCCAGTAAACCATTATGCGTCGCCACCCTGTTGTTCCGGGCTCCCGGGGGTTCACCCTGATCGAACTCCTCGTCGTCATCGCCATCATCGCGATCCTTGCCGGCATGTTGCTGCCCGCGCTGGGCAAGGCCAAGGCCCGCGCCCAAGGCGTGCAGTGCATGAACAACACCAAGCAGCTCA
>CBFGQE010000266.1:0-4901 GCA_965650815.1 uncultured bacterium | reverse complement strand
TGAGCGACGACGAGGTCTTCGGCATCTACATGTCCTCCATGACCCACGTCATGGACCCGCACTCGGACTACATGACCCGCTCCCAGCTGAAGAACTTCGAGATCAACATGAAGCTCTCGCTCTTCGGCATCGGAGCCCTGCTCCAGCAGGAAGAGGACTACGTGAAGATCGTCGAGCTGCACAACGGCCCGGCCAAGAAGAGCCAGAAGATCAAGCCCGGCGACCGGATCGTGGCCGTGGCGCAGGGCGACGCCGAGCCCGTGGAGGTCATCGGCGAGAAGCTCCAGAAGGTCGTGGAGATGATCCGCGGCGACAAGGGCACCGAAGTCCGCCTGACCATGATCCCCAAGGAAGCCACCGACGAGACGGAGCGCAAGGTGGTCAGCCTGGTCCGCGACGAGATCAAGCTGGAGGGCAACGAGGCCAAGGGCCGCATCTACGAGCAGACAGACGCCGCAGGAAAGACCAACCGCTTCGGCGTGATCGACCTCCCGTCCTTCTACGCGGACTTCGAGCTCTCCGGCCCGTCCAAGAGCGGCGAGCACAAGAGCACCACCACCGACTGCGCCCGCCTGATCGCGCGGATGAAGCGCGAGGGGGTCGAGGGCATCGTGCTCGATCTCCGCAGCAACGGAGGCGGCTCGTTGGAAGAGGCCATCAACCTCACCGGCCTGTTCATCAAGAAAGGGCCCGTCGTCCAGATCAAGAACCCGGACGGCACGATCTTCATCAACGAGGACGAGAACGAGTCGGTCCTGTGGGACGGCCCACTCATGGTGCTGACCAGCCGCTTCAGCGCCTCCGCCTCCGAGATCGTGGCGGCCGCGCTGCAGGACTACGGCCGCGCCGTCGTGGTCGGCGACTCCACCACCCACGGCAAGGGCACCGTGCAGCAGCTCCTGCCGCTCGACCGCATGATGGCGTCGCGCCGCGGCTACGACTTCGACGTGAACCCCGGCGCCCTCAAGCTCACCATCCGGAAGTTCTACCGCATCAACGGCGACACCACCCAGATCAAGGGCGTGACCCCCGACATCGTGCTGCCTTCCGTGAACAACTACGCCGAGGTCGGCGAATCCGAGCTGGAAGACGCCTTCAAGGCCGACGAGAAGCCCCTCCCTCCCGCCGACTACGTGCCCGAGAACCGCGTAGCCCCCTACCTCTCCGCCCTGCGCAGCAAGTCCGAGACCCGCATCGCCAGCAGCCGCGACTACGCCTACATCCAGGAAGACATCGCCCGCTACAAGAAGGTCATCGCCGACCGCACGGTTTCCCTCAACGAGGCCGAGCGCCGCCGGGAAAAGGAGGAGAACCGCAAGCGCGACGAGGCCCGCAAGGCCGAGCGCAAGGACAACCCCGCCGACAAGGCCACCGTCTACGAGATCACCCTCCAGAACATCTCCGCCCCCGGCCTCGTGCTCTGGACGCCCAAGAACGACGACATCGTGAAGCTCGACGATCCTGACGCCGATCTCGAGGACAAGGAACCGGAAGGTTCCCCCGGCCGTCCGCCACTGGATGTCCCCTTGCTCGAAGCCCGCAATATCCTGGCGGACTACATCCGGCTCCAGAACGGCATCCAGCCCCTCCACGTCGGGGCCGACAAAAAGCTGTAGCTCCCGGGCCTCCGGGCCCGCGCTGCCACGCCCGGCATGAAATCCACCCGCTTCGCCCTGCCGCTGCTCCTGGGAGTCCTGCTGGCCGCAGGATGCCGCAGCACCACCTCCCCTTCGGACAGCTCCGCCGTCGCCAAACCGGTGACGGCTGCGGTCGATCCGGTCGAGGCCGAATACCAGAAGCTCGTCGCGGAGGACGACGCGGCCCACGAGGAGGTGGACCAGTGGATCAAGGAAGCGGCCGAGTTCGAGGCCGCCGGGGCCGGAACCCAGAAGGCGAATCTCCAGGCCAAGATCGTCCAGCGCCTCGACGGCTTGGACCGCCGCTACCGCACCTTTCTGGAGCTGCACCCGAACCACGCGAAGGCCCGCCTCGCCTACGGCAGCTTCTTGAACGACCAGGGCAAGGAAGAGGAGGCCGTGGCCCATTGGGAGCAGGCACGACAACTTGATCCGGCCAATCCCGCCGCCTGGAACAACCTCGCCAACTACTACGGCCACCGCAGCCCGGTGAAGAAGGCCTTCGAGTATTACGCCAAGGCGATGGAACTCGATCCCACGGAGCCGGTCTATGTCTGGAACTTCGCCACCACGGTCTATCTCTTCCGGGTGGACGCGAAGGAGTTCTACGGCATCGACGAGAACGGCGTCTTCGAGAAGGCGCTGGACCTCTACCGCAAGGCCGTGGCGCTCGACCCGAAGAACTTCATCCTCGCCTCCGACTACGCGAACAGCTTCTACGGCACCAAGCCACCGCGCTACGAGGACGGTCTCGTCGCCTGGGAAGCGGCCTATCAGGTGGCCGGAGACGACATCGAACGAGAGGGCGTCTGCATCCATCTCGCCCGCTGCCACATCAACCTGAAGCGCTACGACGAGGCCGAAACCCAGCTCAAGCGGGTCAAGCACCCGATGTATGACGCGCTCCGGAAACGCCTCGAAGACCGCATCGCCCGCGAACGCGCCGGCCGCACCGACTCCGACCCGGAATCCGCACCGGCTCCCAAAGATCCCTAGCGGAAGGCCGAGGTTGCCCCGTTCTTCAGCTCACCCCCGTGACCGTGTAGGCCACCTTCGCCCCGGCGATCACCAGTTGCACCTTGTCCCCCGTCTTGCGGCCGACGATCTGCGTGCCCAGCGGCGAATGCGGCGTGATGACCATCACCTCCTGCCCGTCGATCTCCACCTCCGTCCCGCCGGCCTTGGGGCCGACGAAATACAGCAGCTTCTCCTTCTTTGCGGTCAGTTCAACCAAGGCGCCGAGTTGGACGCGGTCGTCCGGGCCGAGATCGCGCAGGGTCATGTTCTTGAACTCCAGCAACGCCGCCTCCGTCTCCGCCAGGTGCTGCGCCTGGCCTCGCGCGAGGTAGGAAGCCTCCAGGCTGCGGGTGTCGTATTTGTTGTCGGCGCGGCTCTGCTCGTCCGTCGCTTCCTCGAACGCGGAGCGCGCCGCCTTGGTGTAGAGCGCCACCTCGTCGGCCAGATGGGCGACGATCTTCTTCAACAACGCTTTCTTGTTCACGGTCGTCGGATCGGGTGGATCACAGATATTTCGCCAGCACCGGCTTCAGCTCCGCCACGGTCCTCTTCGGCCAGAGCGCCTTGTCGGTCATGATGGCGTTGGCCAGAGCGGAATGGCAGGGCCAGTTTGCTTCGGCCGGGATCTTGGCGACGACCGCCGCGACGACCTTCTTCGCCATCTCGGCGTTGCGCTTCAGGTTCTCGATCACCATCTCCACGGTCACGTGCGCCTCGTCCACCTTCCAGCAGTCGTAGTCGGTGATCATCGCCATCGTGGCGTAGGCGATCTCCGCCTCGCGGGCGCACTTGGCCTCGCCGAGGTTCGTCATGCCGATCACATCGAAGCCGGCCTTGTGGTTGAAGACCGATTCCGCCCGGGTGCTGAAGGCCGGCCCTTCCATGTTCACGTAGGTGCCGCCGTCGTGGACCCGCGCCTTGGCCGCCTTGGCCTCGGCCAACAGCAGTTGCCGCAGCTCCTCGCAGATCGGATCGGCGAAGGCGACATGGGCCACGATGCCGCGTCCGAAGAAGGTGTGGTTCAGCGCCTGTTTCGTGCGGTCGAAGAACTGGTCGGGCAGCACGATGTCGCAGGGTTTGTAGCGCTTCTGGAGCGAACCGACGGCGCTGACGCTGATGATCCACTGCACGCCCAGGCTCTTCATCGCCCAGACGTTCGCGCGGTGGTTCAGCTCGGTCGGCAGGATGCGGTGGCCGCGCGCGTGGCGCGGGAGGAAGACCACGTCCCGGCCGGACAGCTTGCCGGTCAACAGCTCGTCCGACGGATCGCCGAACGGCGTCTTCACCTTCACCCACTTCTGGTCGGTGAAGCCCTCGATGTGATAGAGGCCGCTGCCGCCGATGATGCCGATGCGGGGTGATGGAGCCGGTTTGGAACGAGCGGATTTCTTCATGCGAAAACGGCCGCGAGAATCCGCCTTCCGCCGCGCGGCGAACAAGCGTTTTCAGCCGAGATCGCGCCCGGGATTGCCGCACAGGCGTTCGACGCATCATCCTTCCGCCCATGCCCGAAACCACGGAGCCCCCTGCCCTGCGCGCCGCGCCGCCGTCGTCCGGCCCGTCCGTCTTCGTGACCACCCGCTGGTCGGTCGTGCTCTCCGCCAAGGGCGCGGCGACTCCTGCCGGTCAGGCCGCGCTCGAAACCCTCTGCCGCACCTACTGGCCGCCCATCTACGCCTACCTGCGCCGACGCGGCCATTCGCCACACGACGCGCAGGACTTGGCCCAGGGCTTCTTCGCGCAGTTGCTCCAGCGCGAAGCCGTCGGCGGCGTCAGTCCGGACAAAGGCCGCTTCCGTTCGTTTCTTCTCGGCTCGCTCGGCCATTACCTGAACGACCAGCGCGATCGCGCCCAGGCCTTGAAGCGCGGTGCCGGACGCGTCTTCCCGATGGACACCGCCGTGGTCGAATCCCTCCACGCCGCCTGTCCGGAACTGACGCCCGAACACGCCTTCGACCGCCAATGGGCGCTGACCCTGCTGGAGCGCGTCCATGAAAGGCTGCGCGAAGAACACGCCGCCGCCGGCAAGGCCGCGCAGTTCGAGACGCTGCGCTTCGCCCTTGCCGGCAGCCGAAGCGATGTGCCCTACCACGAACTGGCCGCCCGCCTCGCGATGAGCGAAGGCGCGGTCAAGGTCGCCGTCCACCGCCTCCGCGCCCGCTACCGCGAAGTGCTGCGCGAAACCGTGGCCGACACCGTCGCGGCCGGGACGGACGTCGAACAGGAGCTGCGCCAGCTCTTCCAGGC
>CBFGQE010000265.1:0-4903 GCA_965650815.1 uncultured bacterium | reverse complement strand
CCGACTGGACCGTGCTTGTCCCCGAGTCCGTCACCGCCACGAACGTCTCCGCCTTCACCGTGCTGGAAGACGGCTCCGTGCTCGCCGGCAATTCCACGCCGATCACCGCCTACGACTTCGTGGCCGTGGCTCCGGAAGAAGCGATCACCGGTTTCCGCCTCGAAGTGATGGAACATCCCTCCCTGCCGGGCAACGGCCCCGGCTTCGCGGGCAACAAGAACCTCGTCCTGACCGAGTTCAAGGTGTCCGCCGAGATCCCGCCCGCCACCGGCCACACGCTGCTCACCTTCGACATCGACGGCATCAGCGACTTCCGCGCGATGGAGCAAGGCTACGGCGACCGCGTGGCGACCAACACCGTCGGCGCCTTCCGTTACGGCGGCGAAGCGCCCTTCACCCCGAACGTCACCGTGGCCTACGGCGATTCCCGGCCCGCGCTCTGGACCACCGGCTACGGCTCGCTGACCAACGTGCTCTTCGACGACCTGGACTCGTCCGGCGTGCTGACCGTCACCTTCACAGCCGATCCAGGATTCCTGGTGGAGCTCGACAGCTTCGACCTCGCCGCCTTCACCAGCACCTTCCCGGTCGGCACCAACATCGCCGCCCTGACCGTGCACGACGGCAACAACACGGAACTCTTCAGCCGGACGAACTTCTTCGTCACCGCCACCAATCGGACCCGCGTGGACCTGCCCGACTCCGTTCGCGGCGAGGTTCTGGTCCTCCGCATTGACTCCCGGAATCTCGGCGCGCTGAACGACGACGGAGCGGCGCTCGACAACATCGCCTTCCACCAGGTCTCCACCAACGTCGTCTCGGTGGACACGCTGGTCGTCTCTCCCGTCTCGACCAACCGTCCGGTCGGCACCGGTCTCGTCTTCACCGGCTCCGGCGGCGCGACGCCCTACCTCTTCTCGCTGGCCACGAACCGTTCCGGCGGCTCGATCAATCCCTTCACCGGCGCCTACGTGGCCGGCGCGCAGCCGAACGTCACCGACACCGTCCGCCTGACCGACGCCCTCGGCAGCAACGTCCTCGCCACCGTCGGCGTCCTGCCCGATCCCACGCCGCGGCCCGACCTCGCCGTCCACGCCATCACCGCCCCGGCCACCGCCACGCCTGGCACACCGTTTGAGGTCGTTTACACCGTGACCAACCTCGGCACGGCCACGGCCAACGCGCCTTGGACCGGGTTGCTGTTCACCTCCACCGACGCGGTCGCGGGCAACGACACCTTCCTCGCCGCCGCGTCGATCACCCAGCCGCTCGCCTCCGGCACGTCGCTCACTCTGACCCAGTCGGTGGTCCTGCCGTTGACCGGCGACGCCGGTAATCTGCGGATCGTCGCCGCGCTCGACACCACCGGCGCGGTCGTCGAAACGGATGAAGGGAACAACTCCGGCCTCTCTGTCGGCATCACGGCCGTGCCGCACCTCCTGCGGCTCGCCGCCACCCAGTCCACACTTACCGAAGGCGGCACCACCGTCCTGACCGTGTCCCGCAACGGCAGCCGCGCCGCCGCTCTGACCGTCGCGCTGGTGTCCGACGACACCACCGAGCTCACCACGCCTGCTGCCGCCACCATCCCGGCCGGCGCCGCCTCGGTGAATGTCACGTTGACCGCGCCGGTGGACGGCCTGTTCGACGGACAAAAGACCGTCTTCATCGACGCGACCGCCGCCGGGTTCGCCGACGCGACCAAGGACTTCATCGTCCTGGACGCCGACGTGCCGGCGCTCTTCCTCACGCTGGAGACCAACGCGCTGATCGAAACCGGGATCACCACCGGCATCTTCACCCGCCAGGGCCCGACCAACGTCGCGCTCACCGTCTCGCTGTCGGACGGAGGCGGCCAGATCGCCTTCCCGGGCAGCGTCACCATTCCGGTCGGAACGAACGCCGCCACCTTCTTCATCGCCGGCGTGCCCGACACGCTGGTCGAGGCCAACGCCGCCGTGACCCTCCAAGCCAGCGCTCCCGGATATGCCGCGACCGGCGCCGCGCTGACCGTGCTGGACGACGACGTCCCGACCGTGATCGTCACGGTGGCCGCACCCTCCATCAGCGAGGCCGCCGGACCCAACGCCACCCTCGGCACCGTCACGCGGAACCTCGCGCCGCCCCGCGCCGTCACGATTCGACTGAACAGCTCGAATCCCAACGCCGCGACCGTGCCCTCCACCGTCACCATTCCCGCCGGCCAGCTCTCCGCGAGCTTCCCCGTCGCCGCCGTGGACAACGCCCTGGTGGACGGCGACCGCGCCGTCACCATCGGCGGGTTCATCCTCGCCTCGGAAGGCGGCCAGACCGTTTCGGCCACCGTGCCGGCGGGCCTGACCGTGACCGACAACGACGGCCCGGCCCTCACGCTGACGCTCGACAAGAACCTCGTCGGCGAAGGACAGAACCCCGCCGCGACCGCGACCGTGGCGCGCAACACCGGCACCGCCGGCGCGCTCGTCGTCGCCCTCGCCTCCAGCGACACCGGCGAAGCAACCGTTCCCGCCAGTGTGACCCTGGCCGACGGCGCCGCGTCCGTGTCGTTCCCCGTGGTGTCCCTCGCCGACGGCACGAACGACGGCAACCAGGTCCTCACGCTGAGCGCGTCCGCCGCCGGCTTCTCCGGCGCTTCCGTCAACCTCACCGTCAGCGATTCGGATCTGCCCGACCTTCGCATCGCCGGCCTGACCGCCCCGACCAACGCCTTCTCGAAACAGGCGGTGGACGTTTCCTTCCGCATCGAGAACGGCGGCTTCTCCGCCACCTCGACCGGCTTCGTGCAGCGCGTCTTCCTCTCCCCCGATCCGCTGCCCGGCGACGACACGTTGCTCACCCAGGCCACGTTCAACAGCGCCTTGCCCGCCGGTGGTTTCTTCGCCCAGACGCTCCGGGTGAATCTGCCGGAAAAACCCGGCACCTACTGGGTCGTCGTCACCACCGACGCGACGTCGCAGATCGGCGAAGTGCTGGAGAACAACAACAGCCTCGTTTCCGCCCAGCCCGTCGTCGTGGGCAAGGCCTACGGCGTGACCGTCGCCGCCAACGTCGGCACCGCGCCGAACACCACGCCGGTCGTCCTCAGCGGCCAGGCCACCCGCACCGACAACGGCCAGCCCGCCGTGTTCGAGCTGGTGGAGATCCACCTCGCGGTGAAGGAGACCAAGCGGTTGCTCGTGGCCTTGACCGACGCCGCCGGCCGCTTCAGCTCCACCTTCAACGCGCTGCCCGGCGAGGCCGGCGCCTACTCCGTGGGCGCGGACCATCCCGGCGTCGAGACCACGCCGGTGCAGGACACCTTCACGCTCCTCGGTTTGAAGGCCGCGCCGATGCCGACACTGCGGGTGGTCGAATCCACCACCGCCACGAACACCTCGGTGCTGGAGAACCTGTCGCCCGTGGGCCTGTCCGGCCTGACCGCGACCGTCGTGGGCGGACCGGAGCAGTTCTCGCTGAACGTGCTCTTCCCGTCGAACTCCCTGGCCGGTTCCGCAGCGATGCCCGTGGGCTTCGCCGTGACGGCGCCGGCGGGCTTGGCCGGCAGCGGCACCTTCCGCGTGCGGATCGACACAACCGAGGGCGCCTCGGCCACCGTGGACGTGCCCTTCACGGCCGAGGTGCTGGTGCCGAAGCTCGTGGCCGTGCCCGGTTCGCTCAACGCGCCGATGCAGCGCGGCGGGCAGACCTCGGTCGAGTTCGGCCTGACCAACCGCGGTGGCACCACCACCGGGCCGATCACCGTGCTCGCGCCCGCGCTGCCGTGGCTGACCGTCTCTTCGGGCGGCCAGTTGCCCGCGCTCGCGCCGGGTGAAGGCACCACCGTCTCGCTCCTGCTCACGCCGCCCGACGACCTCGCCCTGGGCGACCACAGCGGCACGATCATCGTCGCCGGCACGCAGACCAGCGTGACGGTGCCGTTCACCTTCCGCGCGTTGTCGGACGGCACGGGCCATCTGCTGCTGACCGCCTCGGACGAGCTCACCTTCTACGCGGAAGGCTCGCCCCTGTTGACCAACGCGGCCGTGATCCTCTCCGACGCCTTCAGCAAGGCGGCCGTGCTGCGGACGAACTTCAACGGCGCCCGCGCACTGGTCCTGACGAACCTGGCCGAGGCCTTCTACGACATCCGCGTCGAAGCCGACGGACATGCGCCGTTCGAGCAGACCTTCGTGCTGCGACCCGGCCAGACCAACGAGATCGCCGCGTTCCTCTCCCGCCAGACCGTCCGCTACAACTGGACGGTCGAGCCCATCACCATCGACGACACCTACAACATCACGGTCGAGACCGTCTTCGAGGCCAACGTGCCCATCCCCGTGGTCACGGCGGAGCCGACCGTCTTCGACATGGCGGACTTCCCCGGCGAGACCAAGCAGTTCGACGTGAAGATCACGAACCACGGCCTGCTCGCGGCGCAGAACCTGAACTTCGCCTTCGGCACCCACCCGCGGCTCTCCATCACACCCTTGGTAAACGATCTGGGCGAGCTTCCGGCCAAGAGCTCCCTCACCGTGCCGGTGATCGTCCGCAAGCTGCCCGCGTCGATCGCCCCGTCCTCCATGCGGCTCCAAACCGACGGCACCGATGGCGGCTGCACCCTCGGCGGCAAGCTGGAGTGGAGCGTGGATTGCGGAGGCCGACAGGTCACCACGACCATTCCCTTCGCCACCTTCAACCTCCAGAAGATCCCCGGCTTCCAGTGCGGCACCTCCGCCCAGGCGCTGGCGGCGCAGTCGGGTTTTCCGTTTGTCCCGGGCGGCGTCCCGCCCTGCAACAACCCGCCGTGCTCCCTCGGCAACCCGGGCTACAGCGTGCCCATCGCCGTGGAGAAGCGCACCGTCTGCAATCCCTGCGTGAACGACATCCTCAGCGGCCTGCTGGAGAACTGCCTGCCGCTGATCCC
>CBFGQE010000264.1:0-4920 GCA_965650815.1 uncultured bacterium | reverse complement strand
CCTTCTCCCGCCGGAGCCCAAGAGCGTTCGCCCGACCTCAGCCCGCCTCGCACCGCCCGCCGGAGGTCGCCCGACGTGCTGCCGAAGTCATCCGGCCCGGACGGCCCCTGTTCAGGGCTGACGGCGTAGAACCCGGCGTCGTAGAGGTCGTGGCACCATTCGCGGACGTTGCCGTCCATGCCGCGCAATCCGTTGCGGTCCGGCTGGAAGGCCGTCACCGACATCGTGCCCCCATGCTGCATGATGCGGGGGCCGAACTCCGCACCGCGCGCCGCCAGATCCCATTCCGCCTCGCTGGGCAGGCGTTTCCCGGCCCACACCGCGTAGGCGAAGGCGTCGTTCCACGACACCCAGACCACGGGATGATCGCCCCGGCCTTCGAGGCTGGAGCCGGCCCCTTCGGGCGTCTTCCAGGTGAACGCATTCGTGCCCGGCTTCTCGGCCAGGGTCGTGTAACCGGTGGCTTCGACGAACTTCCGGAACTCGTCGTTGGTCACCTCGTGCCGATCGATCCAGAAGCCCCGCACGCTCACCGGATGCGCCGGACGTTCGTCTTGGGGACCGTCGTTCGAGCCCAGGATGAACTTCTGGCCGGGAATCCATTCCATGCCGGGCGGCGCGGTCTCGGCGACGTTGTGGCCGAGGGCGCTGGCGGGTTTGCCGCGCAGGCGCATGTCCTTGTCGGCCTTGTGCAGGGTAAGGACCGAGCCCAGTGAAATGCCCACCAGGGCAACTCCGGCGATCACGGCGATCTTCCACGCCGGCACGGCGTGGTTTTCGGGGACGTCTTCCTCCGTCTCGGGCTTCGGTCTGGGATCGGGCGATTCGCTCATGTCGTTGTCGGCCCCAAGACTGGAGGCATCCCGGGCATTTGGCCAGTGGCCGACGCTCGGGAAATGGCGCAACACGTCGGTGTCGCCCTGAATCCTCCGTTGACGGCGTTGGCCGCCCGACGCACGGTGCGCCGGTCCGAAATGAACCCGCAGCGCTTCAACCCCGTTCTGATGCCGATGAACCCGGCCCGGGTAGCTGCTGCCCTCGTCGCGGCCAAGTGGGCCAAGTGCCGCCGTGGCCCGTGCGGGTTCTGAAGGACGAACAAACCAAAACGCCCTTTTCGAGAACCCGCCAGGCATCGTCCGGCGGGTTTTTTCCTGCGGCGATGACGACGGATTCCGGGGCCTGCACGCATGAACTCTGAAAATGGACCCGCCCCTTCGCGGCTCGGCCTTTTGGCCGCCTTCGCCGCCGTCTATGTCGTCTGGGGCTCCACCTACCTGGCCATCCGCATCGGCGTCGAGACCCTGCCGCCCTTTCTGATGGCCGGGGTGCGGTTCCTGATCGCGGGCGGATTGTTGCTGCTGTGGACCACGTGGCGCGGCGCGAAGCTCCCGAACCTGCGGCAATGGCGCAATGCCACCATCGTCGGCACGCTGCTGTTGCTCGGCGGCAACGGGCTGGTCTGCTGGGCGGAACTGACCGTGAGTTCCAGCTTGGCGGCATTGATCGTGGCGGCGTCGCCGATGTGGTTCGCGCTCTTCGACTGGGCAAGGCCGGGTGGCAAGCGGCCCACGGCCGTCACGACCTTGGGACTGGTCGTGGGCTTCAGCGGTGTCGCGCTGCTCGTGCTCGGCAGCCCGCACGGGGCCGACGCTGAGAACACGACGTCCATCACCGGCGTGCTGGCACTGGTCGTGGCCTGCGCGTCCTGGGCGGGCGGATCGATCTTCTCGAAGCATTCGGACAAGCCCGCGTCGCCGTGGGTTTCCACCGGCGCACAGATGCTGGCCGGCGGCGTGGCGCTGATGGTCGTGTCGTTCGCGGCGGGCGAACCGGGACGGTTCCGCCTGGAACAGATGTCGAGCGGTTCGTTCCTCGCGTTCCTCTACCTCATCGTCTTCGGCTCCTGGGTGGGCTTCGGCGCCTACGTCTGGCTGTTGCAGAACTGCGCGGCCACCAAGGTGGCGACCTACGCCTACGTGAACCCCGTGATCGCCACCCTGCTCGGCTGGATGATCCTCGACGAACCGCTCACGGCGCTGACTGGCTTGGCCGCGTTGGTGATCCTGGGCGGCGTGGTCATCGTGCAATGGCCGAGAGCTTCGGCTCCCAAGATCGTGCCCGCCGCGCGCGGATTGGCCGTAGCGGAGAAGGGTTCTTAAGATTGGGAGAGACTGGTCGATATTCCCGGAATTTTTCCTCCTCCGACAGTTGGCCAAGCGCCTGCTCTATTGGCAGGCATGAGAAAGGTTCTCCTCAGTGTCTTGGTCCTCGCCGTTCTCGCGGTGGGCGGAGCGATCGCCATGTCTCGCGGCAACGCGATGGCGAAGCTGGACCCCAACACGGCCCGCTTCCAGGAACAGGCCGAGAGCCTCATTCTCGGGCTCCAGCAGTATAAGGAGTTCATGGGGCAATTTCCCACCGGCTCCAACGCCGAGATCACCCGCGCCATCAACGGCCAGGGCGACAAGCGCGTGCTGATCCTTGTGGGCCGCAAAGGCGAGGTGAGCCCCAAAGGCGAGATCGTCGATCCCTGGGGCACGCCGATCCAGATCTTCTACTCGCACGACGGCGTGATGATCCGCTCTGCGGGCGCGAACAAGGTGTTCGAGGACAGCAAGGCGAGCTCGGACGACATTTTCCGGACGACCAACTGACGGTCGCCGGTGTTGCAGGTGCGTTGATTGGGTGGGTTGAGCCGGAGCCGTGTTCTGAGACGCGGCTCCGGTTCTTCTTTGCAGCACGGCTTGCTTCACCGCGTGGCGATCAAATCCTTTGTTTCCCACAGACTGCCCGAGTAGCGTCCACGCATGATCTTGTCAGCCGCTGAGCTGGAAAGCCTGGTCCGCCTGGAACACCTCTGCCCCCACCAGCTTCTCGGCCTCCATCCCTTGGGCGACAAGAAAGGTCTCGTCGCCCGTGCCTTCGCTCCAGGAGCAACCAAGGTCGAAATTGTCCCCGTCCACGACCAAACCAAACCGACCTTCCCCCTCAAGCCGCTCGACTATACGGGCTATTTCGAGGGAACCACGCGCAAGGCTTCGGAGATCTACGCCTACGATCTGCGGATCACTTGGCCCGACGGCACCATCCAGCAAGGGCGCGATCCGTATTCCTTCCTGCCCACGCTCGGCGATCTGGATCTGCACCTCTTCGGCGAAGGCAACGACCGCACGATCCACGACAAGCTCGGAGCGCATCTCCGCACGATCGATGGCGTGGAGGGGACGAGCTTTGCGGTGTGGGCTCCGAACGCCCGGCGCATCTCCGTCATCGGCAGCTTCAACGATTGGGACGGGCGGAAGCACCCGATGCGGCTGCTGGGTAGCTCTGGCGTCTGGGAAATCTTCGTTCCCGGCGTCGGCGAAGGTGCGCTCTACAAGTTCGAGATTTGGGACAAGAACGGTGTTCTTCGACAAAAAACCGATCCCTTCGGCAAGTTCTTCGAATTGCCGCCGAAACAGGCGGCCATCGTCTGGAACACCACGAAGCACCGTTGGACTGACGACGCTTGGATGAAGCGCCGGACTGAGGTCAATCCGCTCCAACGCCCCATGAGCATCTACGAGCTGCACTTGGGCTCTTGGATCAAGAAGTCGCAGGGCGAATCGCCCGGCTATCGAGAAATCGCACCGTTGCTCGTGGCGTATCTCAAGGACATGGGCTTCACCCATGTTGAGTTCATGCCCTTGGCGGAACACGCCTTCTATCCGAGTTGGGGCTATCAAGTGACCGGCTTTTTCGCGCCAACCAGCCGCTACGGCACGCCGGACGATCTCCAGTTCCTCATCAACGAGCTCCATAACGCCAACATCGGCGTGATCATGGACTGGGTGCCCGCGCATTTCCCGCGCGACGATTGGGCCTTGGCCAACTTCGACGGCACCGCGTTGTTCGAGCACGAAGATCCCCGGCAAGGTTCACACCAAGACTGGGGCACGTTGATCTTCAACTTTGGCCGGAACGAAGTGAGAAACTTTCTTGCCGCCAACGCGCTCTATTGGTGCGAACGGTTCCACCTGGACGGACTGCGCGTCGATGCCGTGGCGTCGATGCTCTACTTGGACTATTCGCGCAAAGCCGGCGAATGGGTGCCGAACAAATACGGCGGCCGGGAGAACTTGGAAGCGGTGGAGTTTCTGCGAACCACCAACGATCTCGTCCACACCCTGCACCCCGGCACCGTGATGATCGCCGAGGAAAGCACCGCATGGCCCATGGTTTCACGCCCACCCTACTTGGGCGGGCTCGGCTTCAGTCTGAAATGGAACATGGGCTGGATGCACGACACGCTGAACTACTTCAAGCTCGACCCCATCCATCGCAAATACCACCAGAACGACCTGACGTTCGCGATGCTCTATCACTACCAGGAGAATTTTGTGCTTCCCCTTTCCCACGACGAAGTTGTCCACGGGAAACACTCCCTCCTCGGCCGCATGCCCGGAGATGATTGGCAACGCTTCGCCAATCTCCGTGCCCTGCTCGGCTACCAGTGGATGTTCCCCGGAAAAAAGCTGCTTTTCATGGGAGGCGAAATCGGCCAATCCGCCGAATGGAACCACAACGGTTCGTTGGATTGGTGGCTTCTTGAAGCCGGTCCCTACCATAAAGGTCTTCAGCAGTGGATTCGCGATCTGAACTCGCTTTACCAATCCGAACCCGCCCTGTGGGAACTGGACTTCGATCCTTCAGGATTTTGGTGGGTGGACTGCGCCGATGCCGAGAACAGCGTTCTCTCTTTCTGCCGCCAGACCAAGAACGGAGAACGGCAGCTGATCGCGGTGATGAATCTCACCCCGGTTCCTCGAAACGACTACCGCTTGGGGGTGCCCAAGGGCGGGTCTTGGCGCGAGGTTCTAAACAGCGATTCCAGCTACTATGGTGGAAGCAACCTAAGCACTATGCTTTCGCGGACGGCTA
>CBFGQE010000263.1:0-4932 GCA_965650815.1 uncultured bacterium | reverse complement strand
GGCTCCAGCTCCTCAGCCTCGCGCTCGACGTGGTGGGGCCGTTGCCCAACGCGGAGGACGATGCCGACGCGGCCGCTTCACCGACCGCCACGGAACGGTTCCGGCGGTTGATGGGCGAGATCCCGGAAGACGAGCTGATGCAGAGCACGCCGGAAGATCTGGCCCGGCGCTGCCGCTGCACCGTGCGGCATCTGAACCGCCTCTTCCGCCAGTCCTACGGAATCGCGCTTCGGGCCAAGCTGCGCGAACTCCAGCTCCGCAGCGACGGCGCGCGCCCGGTGCGGCAGGGCTTGCAGGTGCGGTAGGAGCGCGGTTCCGGCTCTCATCCGCAGAGCAGCAAAGCAAAAACTCCCCGCTCCATCGAAGTGGAACGGGGAGTTGCTGGTTCAGGCCGCGCCTACTTCTTCGCAGGGAGCTCGAACTTGCCGCCTTTGGGATCGAGGTTCGAAAGGATCTCCTCGTCGCTCACGGGCGCGGAGTCGATGCCGTTCTCGGGGACTTCCAGTTTGGAGAGCCACACCAGGCCGTTGAGGACCACGCGGCGGAAGTTCTCGTTCTGCCAGTTGATGTGGAAATGGCCGCCGGTGAAACCGAAGCCGCGACCGCCATCGGGCCGCTCCACCGCCCACATCATCGTTTCGTCCCGGCCCTTGGCGGCCTGGATGTGCGCGTAGGGGCCGCGCGGGTGGACATACGGACCGTCGCGGACGGCGTCGGAGGGTTTGGCCACGAGGATCGGGGTAATGCCGCTCTGGTCGTCGCGGAAGCGCATGTTGAAATACCACTCGTCCTTGGCCTGAAACGGTTTCACGCCGCGCGCGATGGCGTGCTGGGGGAACTTCTCGTAGGCGGGTTCCCAGATGGGGTTCACGGAGAACTCGTGCTCGTAGTGGCCGCCGATCCAGGCCTTGAACTCCTTGCCGCCCTTGTCGGCCTGAACCTCCACGCCGTAGTGGCCGCAGCCGAAGCCCACGCCTTTCTGGATCAATTCGCCGAGAACCTGAAGCCGGTTGCCCTGCACGGCGGGATGTCCGCCGCCGCCGTCGGCGTAGATGAAGATCGCCGCCGCGCCGTCGAAGACGCTGTTGTCGTCCACGTTCTTGCCGTCCACGACCTTGGTGGGCCAGCCGTTGGTGGCGAGAACGACGGTCAGGCCGGGCACCTTCTCCAGGCGCTTTTGCAGGAGGATGGAACCGGCGCGGAACTCGTGCATTCCGGGCGGATGGCTCGGGCGGCCCGCGATGAGGACGAGCTTGTGGTCGGCGGCGGTCGCCGAGACGGCCGCAATGCCGAACAAGCCCAGGAAGAAGGCGAGTTGTTTCATGGGAATGGCTTATTTGGAGATGCGCTTGTAGATGGCGAGGATGCGTTGGGAGTCGGGCTCGGAGGAATACTCCTTGGGGCGGGCGGCCGCGTCGTAGCAGATCTTCAGCGTGTCGCCCTTGAGCTCGTAGATGGCGTAGAACTTCTTCACCTCGCCCTCGTCCATCTCCACGTCCATCGTGCCGGCGGCGGCGTCGAAGCTCATGGAGCCGCGCATGTCGCGCTCGGGCGTGGTCACGACGAAGCGTTTGCCGGTGATGCTCATTTCCAGATCGGCGAGGAAGTCGGCTCCGGCCGGTTCGCCGTTGAAGACGAGATGCGTCCCCTTCCAGTCACCGTCGAGCAAGGGAGCGGCCGCTGCGGTCGTGGCCGCGCCTCCGGCGATCTCGCGCACGCGCAGGTTGCGGAACTGGACCTTCATCGGCGGGCCAGCATGGATCTGGAGGGCGAAGGAACCGGACTTCGCCGCCTTCGCCACGTCTTCGTCCGACACCATGGCGGTGACGCGGCCGTTGATGATGTGCGTGAGCTGGTGGCCCCGGGCGATGACCACGTAGTCGTTCCAGTCCTCGTGCTTGATGTTGGCCTGGAGCTCCTCGGTCGCGCCGACGGTGCCGATGGCCTCGACCTTGGGCTTGTTCGCATCGGCCGGGTTGGTCTTCAGGATCGTGACCTGGCCGCGCTGGGCGAGGATGCCGCGCCCGCGCTCCTCGTAGAGAATGCCGGAGTAGGTCTTGCCCGCCTCGAAGTCGGCCTGGTAGCCGCCGACGATGGGACCGTTCTCGCCCGGCGCGTGAACCTGGCTGCGATATTGCACGCCGGAATTGCCGCCCACGATCTTGTAGGAGAAACGCAGCTCGAAGTCGCCGAAGGTCCGGTTCGTGTAAACGAGGAAGGTGTTGTGCTTGAGCACCGAGTTCTTGGGATTCGACTCGCTCGGCGGGGTGATGCCGGTGATCGCTCCGTCCTGCACGGACCAGAATGCGGCGTTCCCGGTCCAACCGGACAGGTCAGTGCCGTTGAAGAGCGGCGTGAAGCCGTCTTCGGCGGCGACGGCGACGAACGTGGTGAAAGCGAGGAGAAGTCCGGCGGCGGTTTTCATGCGTTTGGCTGGATGGACGAGGTGACTGGTCCGGAGATTCAGGCAGGCTCCGCCGGGCTTGTCACGACCGGGGTTGAGCCCCGAATGGGTGGTCCGTAGAATCGGCTCATGTTCCCACGACTGCTCCGCTCCGCGTGCATTGCCGCCTTACTGGCGTTCGCTCCGTTCCTTCAAGCGGCGGAAACCGCCACCGCTGCATCCCCCGTGAAAGGCGTGCCGCGCTCCGACGCCAATTCGCGTCTCGCGCACGAAGAACTGCTGGTGAAGGCCAAGTCCGGCCGGATCGACCTCTACTTCGTCGGCGACTCGATCACGCGCCGTTGGGGCACGAGCGACGCGGCCTACCGCGACTTCTACGCAAACTGGCAGACGAACTTCCACGGCTGGAACGCGGGCAACTTCGGCTGGGGAGCGGACCGCGTGGAGAACATCCTCTGGCGACTGGAGAACGGCGAACTCGACGGCGTGAACCCCAAGGCGATCGTGCTCCTCGCCGGCACCAACAACCTGCGCGACGAAAACGCCACCAAGCCCGAGGCCGATGCCGAGACCGTGGACCAGGTGGTGAACGGCATTCGCGCCATGCTGGCCGTGATCCGCGAGAAAGCGCCCAGGGCCGGCGTGGTGCTCATGGGCATCACGCCCCGGAAGACCGGCTCGGGCCAGCCGGCCCATGTCGCCACCATCCGCGCGATCAACCAGCGGCTCTCGGACTTGGCCGATGGAAAGAGCCTGCGGTTCCTCGATCTCTCCGGCCGCCTCGGCGACGCGGACGGAAAGCCGCTCGAAGGCATGACGGTCGATGGCCTCCATCTTTCCGTGAAGGCCTACCAGCTCTGGGCCGACGCGCTGAATCCCGTGCTGACCGAACTCCTCGGCCCCCGTGCGGCCACCGACTTGGCCCCGCCGCCCACGAGCGATCCCAGCGCACGCCGACGGTAGAAGCCAGCGACGCCCTGGACCATCCTCAAAGATCTGGAGCCGCGAACGATTCGGCCTTGCGTTCAATACTACAATAGTAGTATTACGACTGTCGTTCATTATGGCAGAGCCAAGGATCCAACGATTGGGCGATCTCCAGCATCGCATCCTCCAGTTTCTCTGGTCCCGCACCGAGGCATCGGTGGCGGACGTCCACGAGGCGCTGGGCACCCGGGACCACGCCTACACCACGCTGGCGACGCTCCTGCGGCGGATGGAGGAGAAGGGGCTCGTCTCCCACCGCAGCGAGGGCCGCACCTTCATCTACCGCGCCGAGGTGCAGCCCGAGCAGGTCAACCAGGGCATGACCAGCCACCTGCTGGAGCGGCTCTTCCAGGGCAGCGTGGCCGATCTCGTCAGCCACCTGTTGAAGGACCGCAAGGTCAGCGCCAAGGAGCTGGCCCGGATCGAGAAACTCATCGCGGACAAAAAGAAGGACCTATGAATCCGAGCGACTGGAATCCGTTGTTTGTGACCCTCCTCGGCCTCGGCCTGTCGGCGGTGGTGATCGTGGCCTTGGCCGAGCTGGTGTCGCGGCGAACCGGACGTGCGCAGACGCAGCGCACCGTGTGGATCGCGGCGGCGACGCTGTTGCTCGGCCTGACCGTGGCCGAATGGTTCGGAGCCCGCGTGCTGGTGGAGCCGATATGGACCCAAGCGCCGAAGGCGGAAGCAGCGGCGTCCTCTCCGTCGCTTGCCCCGGCGAATCCGCCGCCAGCGCCGCTCTCCGCCCAACGCATCGCAGTCCCAACCGTGACCTTGACCGCGCAGCCGCTGCTGGAGGCCCCGACCCCGGGTGAGCGTGTGGCGGGCTGGTTGGCCCTGGTCTGGATGGGCGGTGTGGCGCTGCTGCTGGCCCGATGCGGGTTGGCGCTGGGATTGTTGCCGCTCGTGCGGCGGCGGTTGCAGCCGGTGCGGGACACGGAGCTGCTCGCTTTGGCCAAAGAAGTGCGGGAACGGCTGGGCCTGAAGCGGACGCCGGAGCTGCGCCAGGGCAGCGTGGCGTCGCCGATGACCTTCGGCCTGTTCCGGCCGGTGGTGTGTCTGCCCGAGCCGTTCGTCGCCGAGTTTCCGCCGCAGCAGCAACGCGCGGTGCTGGCGCACGAATTTGCACACGTCGCGTCGCTGGACGCGCTCTGGCGCTGCGTGGGCGAAGTGCTGGCGGCGCTGCTCTGGTGGCATCCGGCGGTCTGGCTGGTGCGGCGACGGCTGCACAGCGCGTGCGAATTCGCGGCCGACGAAGCCAGCCGTCTGACGGGTCCGGTGGAAGGCAGCTTGGCCGAAGCCTTGGTGGCCTTGGCCGCGAAGCCCGGCCGAGTTGCGCCGTGGCCGGTGCTGGCGGCGGCGGGCGACGGCTACCACTCGGACCTCGGCCAGCGCGTGGAGCGGCTGCTCGATTCCCCGGACACGCCGCCGGCTTTGCCGAAAGCTGGATGGCGCTGGAGCGCTGGAGCCTTGCTGGCGGCGGCGGTGTTGATGACAGGCCTGAGCGCGTGCCGCACGGGAGGCGAATCGCCGGCGAAACA
>CBFGQE010000262.1:0-4942 GCA_965650815.1 uncultured bacterium | reverse complement strand
TCTTCGGCAGCTCGGCAATGCCGGACTGCTCCGATCGGCCCGGCCAGCCATCGGGGGAGCGGATGGAAAGAGTTCCAGTTGCCGCAAGCTCGCGAGCGGCACCAGCCCGTGGACGGTCACGCTCACCTTCTTGATCCGCAGCGGCCCGGTGCGCGCGACCAGTTCGGTCCACAGTCCGCTCAGTTCCTTCATCAACGCGGGGCTGTCGTTCACCGGCGGGAACTGCACGCCCAAGGCTTCCCTCGGCCCGTGTTCGATCCGCACGGAAAGGTCCATCCGCGTGGCGAGGAATTCGCCGCGCCGCAACCGGCTGGCCACCTTGAGCACCAGCCGACGCGCGACCAGTTCCGCCTGTTCCACCGGCCGCAGTTCCGGCGCGAGCACGTGGCTGTGGCCGATGCTATGGCGTTCGGTCGGTTCATCCGGGATCTCCAGACCGCGCAGCCGATGCCAGAGCCGCTCCCCTTCGACGCTGCGCCAGATGGCCCGGAGCTGTTTCGGCGAACAGTCCCAGAGCTGGCGCATCGTGCGGAGGCCGAGCTGGTGGAGACGCCGTTCCATGTTCGGTCCGATCCCGGGAAGATCGCGCGGAACCAAGTCCAGCAGCGGTCCCGGCAGCGCCGCCCGGTCGATCAACACCAACCCGTCCGGCTTCTGCATGTCGCTCGCGACCTTGGCGAGAAAGCGGTTCGGCGCGAGGCCCACGGAACACGTCAGGCATTCGCCCACGTTGCGCCGCAGCCCGGCCTTGATGGCCCGCGCCACGGCCAACGCCTTGGGCTCTTCCGCATAGTCGCCGGGCAAGTGGCAGGCCATTTCGTCGATGGACGCGACTTGGGCTATGGGGATGTGCTTATCGACCTCCTGTTTGATCAGTTCATGGAAGCGGACGTATTCCTCGTGGTTCGCGAGGACGCAGACCAAGCCGGGGCAACGCCGTTTCGCCTCGCCCACCATCGTGCCGGTCTTGATGCCGAAACGTTTGGCCTCGTGGCTCGCCGCGATGGCGCAGGTGTGGTCCGTCTCCACCGGCACGACGATCACCGGGCGGCCGCGCAACGTCGGGTTCAGCTGTTGCTCCACGCTGGCGAAGAAGCTGTTCAGGTCCAGGAACAGCCAGTCGAACCGGCGAGCGGCGGCGGGATGGGAATCAGTGGCCATGATCGACGGCGGTTGTAGCCCGGGGAGCCCGGACACCAGCGGTCCGTTCCACGGACAGGCTGGAAAATCGCCCCGGATTTGCAACGAGCATTCCATCGACTTCTCCGGACGGAAGCGTAGCCTGCGCGGCATGGAAACTCTCCTGAGCCTGATGGTGGGCCTCGGCCTGAGCGCGGCCTGCGGATTCCGTGTCTTCGTCCCCCTGCTCGTGTTGAGCATCGCCGGGTATTCCGGCCATGTGCAGCTCGCCAAGGGATTCGAGTGGCTGGCCAGCGAGCCCGCCCTGATCGCCTTCTCGTTGGCCACGATCCTCGAGATCGCCGCCTACTACATCCCGGTCGTGGACAACTTCCTCGACACCGTCGCGACGCCGGCCGCCGTGGTCGCCGGCACGATCGTCACCGCCTCGATGGTGACCGATGTCAGCCCGTTCCTCCAATGGTCGCTGGCCGCCGTGGCCGGTGGCGGCATCGCCGGCGTGGTGCAAGGCGCCACCGTGATGGCGCGCGGCGCGTCCACCGCCCTCACCGGTGGCTTGGCCAATCCCGTCGTGGCCACGGTGGAACTGGGCACCTCGGCCGCATCGGCCGTGATGGCGTTCTTCACCCCGGTCCTCGTTCTCCTCGGCGTGTTCGGACTTCTCGGAATCGGCCTGGTCGCGGTCAGCCGCCGCAAGGGCCGCAAGCCGGCCGCTGTGCCCGCCATCCCGACGCACTGAGACCATCGCGGATTGTTTCACGTTTCCAGCCAAGGCGGGCCCACCGGCCCGCCTCTTTCTTTGTGCGAATCGCCGCTCCCGCCCGAGCGAAGCGGCATTGCCCCGGCGGTGCGCCCTTGGTAGGGCTGGAGGCGTGACTTGCGCCTGGTTCCATTCCCTCCGGCGGTTGGCCCGCCATGCGGCGCTGGCCGTGGCCGGATTCGCCGCCGTGCTGGCCGGAGCGGCCGAACCCGCCGCTCCTCTCCCGGTGCCGCCCCTACAGCACGAGGACTGGTCCGTTCCGGCGGATTCCGGAATCCCCACCAACTTGGTCTCCGCGACCGAAGCGCTCTTCGCCGCCGGCATGGCCGATCCCCGGGGCGGCGAATACCGGACCGTCGTCGTCCGCGTGGGCAGCCTCTTCTCCGGCGACGCCAGCAAAACCGAGACCCACGGCTGGCTCCTTCCGGGATCGCCTCGCCCGACCCACGCCGTCTGCTGGAACGGGCTGGTGTATCCCGTGATCGACGTGGGCCCCGTGGCCGACCTGAAGAAGGACGTGGCGGCGCTGCTGACCGGGCGCTTCGACGATCGGGGCTGGATTCCCCGCGAGACCGAATCGGTCTCCCACCGCACCATCGAACCGATCAAGGGCTGCCTCTTGCTGCGCCTCGGCGAGACGGAGCTGGCCCGGGATTTCTGGCTCTCGCTCCAGACGCGGAGCAAACCGGTGGATACCCGGGTCGGCCTCTTCGACCAGCGGCGGACCTTTGGCGACAAGAAGCCGACGAACAACGTTCCGGCCAAGCTCGATCCCAAGACCCCCAGTCCCCTGCCCGCCTGGAGCACCGTCTGGCTGGGCGTAGCGCTCGACCGCACCCTCGCCGCCCATGTGCGCGGCGACTTCGCCGAGGCGCTCACGACCGCCCGCTGGCTGGCCGGGGTCCGGGCCAAGCTGCCCGCCGACTCCGTCCCGGCCGCCACGCTCGCGTCCCTCGATCTGCTCCCCGGCCTGATCGCCGATCTGGAGCGGCGCCTCGCGCAGACCGCCCCGGCGGTGCCGGATCTGGAAAGCATCGCCGCGCTCCCGGACGCCGAGCGGGCCAAGGCCGCCCTCGCCTTTTTCGACACCATCGCCGTCCGGCCCAGGATCCAGAGCGGCGGCGTGCTGTGGAGCGATTCCGAGGTCTTCGCCCTCGTCATGGACTCGGGCCAGGCGGCGGTGGAGCCGCTGCTCGCCGCCCTGGAATCCGATTCCGCCCGTCTCCTCACCCGCTCCATCGCGCTGCAGAAGGACTACCAGCCCGAACGCCGCGTGATGCCGGTCGCGGACGCGCTGATCGAGGCGCTGCGCGGCCTGCTGCGCATCCATTCCCTGGACGATGTCTTCCAGCGCGCCGAACTCGACCGCGCGGAGACCGGAGCCCACAAGGTCGCGGCCGCCCGGTTCCGCGACTACATCCGCCGCGCCAACGCCATGACCCTCCAGGAGAGCTGGTATGCCACCCTGCTGAACGACGGAGCCCGCGCCTCCTGGGACCAGGCCATGCGCGAGATCGTCGCTCCGGGTCGCTTCCGCTCCTCGTTCCGCCGTCCTTCCGGCCCCGGACCCCAGCTCGCCGGCGAGATCCTCCGCACCAAGACCGCCCCCACCGTGACCGAGCTGATGCTCCGCCGGATCGGGCGCTGGACCCCCGTCCCCGGCGACCGCACCTTCGGCCTCGCCCCTTTCCGCTCCAAGATAGCCGTTCTCGCCAAGTGGGACGCCCAGGCTGCTCTCGATCTCACCGAGGAAACACTCCTCGATGTCTTCAAGGTCTGGGAAGCCGAGGCCGCCAAGACAGACCGCGACGCGGACCTCTCATCCTCCGCCGCCCGCTCCTTCGGCGCGCTCGTCGTGGAGATGGCCGCCCAGGGCCGCACCAACCACCTCGACCTCTACGCCTCCTGGGTGCTCCGCCTCGGCGACCAGGACTACCTCGGCTGGATTCCCGGCCGCGACTCCGGGAACAACCCCCTCGAACCCCTCTGGCTCTATCCCGACCACCCCTCCATCCGCGACGCCACGGCCACCCTGCTCGATCCCGACACCTCCAGACTCCGCGCTTGGCTCACCCTCGGCGTCGGCCTTCGCTCCTTCTACGTCCTCGAAGCCGACAGCGGCCTCGTCGGCCTGCCGGTCTTCCAGCCCCGCCTGCTCGAGGCCCTCGCCGACACCACCCCCGTCGGGACCATCGAACGCCCCGGCGGCGGCCGCTACGAGGTGTTGGAAAACACCGGACAGCGCCACGGCAAACGCCTCTTCTCCGACAAATACCTCGACGACAAGCTTCCCTCCATGACCCTGCGCCTCCGCGACGCCACCGCCATGAGGCTCACCACCTGGGCCGATCTCCCCCGCTTCGAGCTCTACTGGAACGAGGACGAACGCGACGCCCGCATCGACGAGTTCATCCGCCTCCTCCGCGCGGAGGGCCCCGACTTCGCCAAACGCGCCAAGAAAGGCCGCCGATGAAGCCCTCGCCCCGCGCCTTCGCCGAGGACTGGATCGCCGCGTGGAACAGCCACAAGCTCGACCGCATCATGGAGCACTACGCGGACGACGTTCAGTTCACCTCCCCCTTCGTCGCCTCCATCATGGGCCGCGCCGACGGCACCCTCCGGGGCCGCGACATTCTCCGGAGCTACTTCTTCAAGGCTCTCCAAGCCTACCCCGACCTGCGCTTCACCCTTCGCCGCGTCTATTCCGGCATGGGCAGCGTGGTCCTGGAATACGACAGCGTGAAAGGCATGGTCGCCGCCGAGGAGATGGAACTGGGCCCCGACGGCAAAGCCCTCCGTGTCCGCGCCCACTACGCCGACCAATAGGAGGACCGGAAGACCCAAGAACCCTCCACTCGCCCAACCGCCCTGCCCTCCGCCCGCACCGACCTGTGCTTCATGGCCCGCGCCGCCGCATGACCGAATCCGCCACCCAGCCCAAGCCGCTCATCCTCGTGGTGGACGACGAACCGCAGATCCGCCGCCTGCTGACGCTCACGCTGGAGGCGAACGGCTATCGCGTGGCCACGGCCGAGAAGGGCC
>CBFGQE010000261.1:0-4963 GCA_965650815.1 uncultured bacterium | reverse complement strand
GCCACTGGCTGAAGGAAGCGCTCAAGGCGAAGACCGAGATGGTCGAGGCCAACCTGCGCCTCGTGATTTCGATCGCGAAGAAGTACACCAACCGCGGCCTCTCCTTCCTCGACCTCATCCAGGAAGGCAACATGGGCCTCATGAAGGCGGTCGAGAAATTCGAATACCGCCGCGGCTACAAGTTCTCCACCTACGCCACCTGGTGGATCCGCCAGGCCATCACCCGCTCCATCGCCGACCAGGCCCGCACCATCCGCATCCCGGTCCACATGATCGAGACGATCAATAAGCTGATGCGCGTGCAGAAGCAGTTGATCCAGGACTTCGGCCGCGAGCCAACGCCGGAGGAGATCGCGGACGAGATGCAGATGCCGGTGGACCGCGTCCGCGCCGTCTTGAAGATGGCGCAGCAGCCCATCTCTTTGCAGAGCCCTGTCGGCGATTCCGAAGACACCAACTTCGGCGACTTCATCGAGGACAAGTCGGCGGAGAACCCGTCCGACATGACCAGCTACAGCCTGTTGAAGGACAAGCTGCAGGACGTGCTCACCAGCCTCACGGAACGGGAGCGCAAGGTGCTGGAGCTCCGCTTCGGTCTCGGCGACGGCTATAGCCGCACGCTCGAAGAGGTCGGCAAGCAGTTCAAGGTCACCCGCGAACGCATCCGTCAGATCGAGGCCAAGGCGCTCCGCAAGATGCGCCACCCGACGCGCCTCCGTCAGCTCCAAGGCTTCCTCGAAGGCGAGGAACCGGAATAGACCACGGCCCCGGAACGAACAATTCCCCTTCCAACATCAACTTGCGGAACGCCGACCGGAGTGGGTCGTTGACAACAATCTCCCGTCCGATAGGCTCCGCGCCTCATTTTTGAACTGAACAGACCATGCCGAACACCAAGTCAGCGGAACGTCGGGTGCGCAGCAACGCGCGGAAACAGGCTCGCAACAGCGCCGTCAAATCGCGCGTCAGCACCCTCGAGAAGAAGTATCTGGCCCTGACCACGTCGGGTGCCAAGGACGCCGCCGCCACCGCGCTGCGCGACCTCACCTCCGCCCTCGACAAGGCCGTGAAGACCGGCGTGCTCAAGAAGGGCACCGTGGACCGCAAGAAGTCGCGCCACGCTATCCGCCTCACCAAGGTCGCCGCCCCCAAGGCGGCCTGATCCCTGCAGCATGATTTGCCAGGCCGGAAGCGCCCCGCGCTTCCGGCTTTTTGTGCTTCGGATAACGCCCCCCCCGAAAGCACGGCCACCTAAGCCCCATGTCTGATCGCTCCGAAACCTTCACCGTCGAGCATTCCATGCCGCACCTGCGCCTGGACACCTTCCTGCGAGAACGGTATCCGGCGGTCTCGCGCGGCGTGGTCCAGCGGTTGATCGAGCAGGGCCACATCACGGTCAACGGCCAACCCGCGAAGCCCACCCACCGCCCTCACGCCGGCGATGAGGTCCGCGTCTTCTTTCCCGAGGCCAAGCCCGCCGAGGCCAAGCCCGAGGACATTCCGCTCGAAGTGCTCCACGAGGATTCCGACCTTCTCGTGATCAACAAACCGTCCGGCATCGTCGTCCATCCCTCCCTCGGCCACGACGAGCACACCCTGGTCAACGCCCTCCTGCACCATTGCGCGGGTGAATTAAGCGGCATCGGCGGCGTTGCCCGGCCTGGCATCGTCCATCGCCTCGACAAGGAAACGAGCGGCTGTCTGCTGGTCGCGAAGAACGACGAGACGCACCACGCCTTGTCCCAGCAGTTCGCCGAACGTTCGATGACCAAGATTTACCAGGTGCTCGTCTGCGGCGTGGTGCAGCGCGACAAAGGCGATATTCGCGCCGACATCGCCCGCCACCCGACGCACCGCAAACGCATGGCGGTTTCTCCAGGCGATGGGCGTCCCTCTTGGACCGCGTTCCGGGTGTTGGAGCGGCTCCAAGGAGCCTCGCATGTCGAGGCGCATCTCCACACGGGCCGCACCCACCAGATCCGCGTGCATTTCCTCCATATCGGCCATCCCGTCGTGGGCGACAGCACCTACGCCGCCCGGCCCAACAAGAAGCTGGAAGAAGCAATCGGCGCCAAGTTCCCGCGCCAGATGCTCCACGCGTGGCGCATCACTTTCCAGCATCCCAAAACCAGCAAACCGGTCACCTGCACCGCGCCGTTGCCGGAAGATTTCCAGACGGCGTTGAAGACGCTTCGCGGCTGAACCCTCGATTTCATTTCGGCCATTGGCCTTCGGGCCTCGGCATTTTTTTCAAAGCATCTGCCGCTTGCCCTTTATTGAGACTGAGTTTCAATAAGCCGCTCATGCGCGCCAACCGCCCTGCCAACTCCGCCCTGCCCGTCGCCGACGACGATTCGTTCCAGGAAGCCGAGGCGTGGCGCGCCGTCGGTGCGGGCTGGAAACATCTCCACGGCAGCTTCGGCGATCTCGGCTTCAGCTTCGAGTGGCACGACTTCGAAACGCGCGAGGATCTCGACTGGTGCCGCAGCTTCCATCCCGGCAGCGTGGAAGCCTGCTTCAACCTCTCCGGCCAGGGTGAAGTGAAGTTCGACCAGGAAGTCGCCGAGTTCGAGGCGCTCACCTCCGGTTTTTACCGCCACGGCCAACCGGGCCTGGCCGCGCGGCGCTTCGGCGCCGAACCCCACCGCTTCATCACGCTGGAGTTCCATCCCGACTTTCTCCGCACCCACCTCAAGGGCCACGCCGAAGGACTCGACCCCATCGTGGCCGACACCATTCGCGACGGCTCCCAGTCGGGCGTGTCGCGCATCAGCCGGTTGACCGCCGAAGCCCAGCAGCTCATCGGCAGCCTCCGCCATCCGCCCGTCTCCGCCACCGCGCAGAAGCTCTGGTATCACAGCAAGGCATTGGAAGTGGCCGCGCTGCTCTTCTTCCACGCGCCCAAGTCTGACGAGTTCTTCTGCGACCGCCAGAAGCGCCTCGCCCAAGACCGCGTGGCCAAGGTCGTCGGCCTGTTGAAGGAACACCTCGCCGAACCGCTGACGCTCGAAGAGATCGGCAAGCGGGTCGGATGCAGCCAATTCTACCTCAGCCGCACCTTCACCAAGGAGATGGGCATGACGCTGTCCCAATACCAGCGCCAGCTCCGCTTGGAAAAGGCCGCCGAACTGCTCCTCACCGGGAAGTTCAACGTGACCGAAGCCGCGCTTGAAGTCGGCTACTCCAGCATCAGCCATTTCAGCCACGCCTTCCACGCCATGTATCACTGCTGCCCCGGCCTCTACTCCGTGCAGCAGGCCACGAAGAAGGGGCGTTGAACCTCTCCCCCGCCCCGGCCGCTCAAGCCCGTTTCCGCGCCGCCGATATTCCGTCCGACCGCGCAAATCAGACTGCGCCGTCACGGCGTCGCTTGAACCGTCGGACGCCGCATTGGTCAAAAAACTGCGGAACACCAGAAGGGAACATGACTCCGGTCATCGCCATCAAAGATCTCCGGGTGGAATACCCGGGCCGCGACCTCGGCCAGAAGACCAAGGTCGCCGTGGACGGGCTCACGCTCTCCGTCGATCAGGGCCAGGTCTTCGGCTTCCTCGGGCCCAACGGCGCGGGCAAGACCAGCACCATGAACGTGCTGCTCGGCTTCGTCGCCCCGGCCGCCGGCAGCGCCACCATTTTCGGCGTGGACGTCACCGACAAGTCCGCCCGCCAACGTCTCGGCTACCTGCCCGAGCTGACCTACTACTACAAGTTCCTCACGCCCGAGGAGCTGCTCCGCTTCTACGGAAAGCTCTTCAGGATCCCCAAGGCCACCTTGGAGCCGCGCATCGACCAGATCCTTGAACTCGTCGAGCTGACCGAGGCCCGCAAGCGCCAGATCAAGACCTTCTCCAAAGGCATGCAGCAGCGCGCTGGTCTCGCCCAAGCCCTGGTCAACGACCCCGATCTCCTCATCCTCGACGAACCGACCAGTGGCCTTGATCCCATCGGTCGGATGAAGGTCCGCGAAATCATCCAGCGTCTGAAGCGCGAGGGGAAAACCATCCTCTTCTCGTCGCACGAACTCGGCGAAGTGGAGACCATCTGCGACCGCGTCTGCATCATCCACCAGGGTGTGCTGCGCGAGGAAGGCACCGTCCACGACCTCGTCACCAAACACGCCTGCAACCTGGAACAAGTATTCCTGAAGGTCGTCGGCTACCGGGGCGCCGTGCCCACCCGTCCGGAAGGAGTGACCGTATGAACAACATCTGGGCCGTCGCCGGCGTCGTCATGCGCGAGATGTATCGGCGCAAGGATTTCTACGTCCTGCTGATCCTGACCGTGCTCATCACCCTCATCCTCGGGGCCGTGAACTTCTTCAACGAGTCGCACATCGTCCGCTACCTGAAGGAGGTCTGCCTGCTTCTCATCTGGATCGCCTCGCTCGTCATCGCCATCACCACCGCCGCTCGCCAGATCCCGGCGGAACGCGAGTCCCGCACCATCTTCCCGCTGCTGGCCAAGCCCATCAGCCGGGGCGAAGTGCTGGCCGGAAAGTTTCTCGGCTGCTGGCTGGCCTGCGGCGTGGCGCTGGTCTGCTTCTACCTTTTCTTCGGTCTCATCAGCGCCGCGCGGGAAAGCGGCTGGCCGCTCGGCAGCTACCTCCAGGCGGTGACGCTGCACTGGTTCATGCTGGCCATCGTCATCGCGCTCGCGCTGCTCGGCTCGCTCGTCTTCGCCGCGCCCAGCTCGAACACCTCCATCTGCTTCGTGGTCGTCGGCGGAATCCTTCTGCTCGGCCGCCATCTCCATAAGATCGCCGTGGGCCAGGGCGGAATCTCCGAGGCGCTCCTCACCGCCATCTACTACGTGATCCCGCAGCTCGGCTGGTTCGATGTCCGCGAACGCATCGTCCACAACTGGGCGGCCATCGATCCCCTCTCCTTCTCCGTGGCCCTCGCCTACGCGTTGGCCTATGCGGGCGCGATCCTCTTCGTCGCCTGCTGGATCTTCCGCCGGAAAC
>CBFGQE010000260.1:0-4971 GCA_965650815.1 uncultured bacterium | reverse complement strand
CTCCGGTGAAGCTGGAGCCGAACGAAACCAAACCCGACTTCCTCGAACGCGCCCGCCTCGCCGTCTGGAACCTGCGACACACATGAACTTCGATCCCCAATTGCTGAAGCTCTTCGGCGGCGTCCTCGGAATCCTCGTCGTCGCCAGCATCATCGGCTGGTGGCTGGCCAAGAAACCCGGCGACGACAAATGGCGCGCCACCGTGGCCAATCTCAACGCCCGCACCGCCGCGTGGTGGGTCATGGCGGCGGTCTTCGCGGGTGCGCTGTTCCTGGGCAAGGGCGGCGTCATCACGCTCTTCGGCATCGCGTCATTCTTGGCGCTGCGCGAGTTCATCACGCTCACGCCCACGCGGCCGGGCGATCACCGCACCTTGTTCTGGGCCTTCTTCATCATCACGCCGCTGCAATACTGGATGGTCGCGGAGGAATGGTATGGGCTCTTCAGCATCCTGATCCCGGTCTATGTCTTCCTCTTCATCCCGGTGCGCAGCGCGGTGGCGGGCGACTGCGAGCGCTTCCTCGAACGCACGGCCAAGATCCAATGGGCGCTCATGGTCTGCGTGTATTGCGTGAGCCACGCGCCCGCCCTGATGACGCTCAAGATCCCGGGCTATGAGGGGCAGAACGCGAAACTGATCTTCTACCTCGTGGTCGTGGCCCAACTCAGCGACGTGCTGCAATACGTCTGGGGCAAGACACTGGGCCGCCACAAGATCGTGCCCACGGTCAGCCCGAACAAGACGTGGGAAGGTTTCATCGGCGGCATCGCCTCGGCCACGGCCATTGGCGCGGCGCTCTGGTGGATCACGCCGTTTACGCCGTGGCAATCGGCCGGCATGGCGCTCGCGATCACCAGCCTCGGCTTCGCGGGCGGATTGGTCATGTCGGCCATCAAACGCGACCGCGGCGTGAAGGACTACGGCGCGCTGATCGAAGGCCACGGCGGCGTGATGGACCGGATCGATTCCCTCTGCTTCGCCGCGCCGGTGTTCTTCCATCTGGTGCGGTTCTACTTCACTTGAGCTGGGCGATGATGCCGGATGCCTGATCCCGGATGCCGGATTGGGAGCGCGTCACGGAGCCAAGGTGGATGCATTAAAGCAGCCGAAGCCGGAACCCACTCGCATCTGAGCAACAACGCACGAGGGACCATCAGGTATCTGGGATCAGGCATCGGGGATCTGCTTCAGCCCCTCAAGCCCCCGGCATCTCCAGCACAAACCTAGCTCCGCCCCACGGGCTGACGCTGGCCTCGACCGTGCCGCCGTGGGCATGGACGACGTTGGTCACGATCATCAGGCCTAGCCCGGTGCCTTCCTGATGGCCGCTGCGGGTTGAAGGCCGGTCCGGGCTCAGGACTCCGGGCTGGATCACATCGGCCAAGCCCGGCCCGCTGTCCGACACGGCGAGCCGCAGCCGGCCTGCTCCGGCCCGTTCCACCTCGACCCGGACCCGTCCTCCGGCGGGCGTCATGCGCAGCGCGTTGTCCAGGAGATTGGCCACGGCCTGCTCCAACAAACGCGGCGAGCCCCGGAGCCGGATCGGTGTTTCCGGCAGCATCAGCTCCAACGCCGTTCCCCGGCTCTCGAAGAGCGGTTGAAGATTTCCGGCCAGTTCGCGGACGAGCGCGGTCAGGTCCAACGGTTCGAAGGCTTCCTGTGGCATCTCGCGGGTCAAGCGCGCCAGGAGGAGCAACTGGTCCACCGTGTGGCCAAGCCGTCGCGTCTCTTCGAGCAAGCGGGCGATGGTCTCGGCGGATTCTTCGGCGGAGCGGGGACGTTGCAGCGACACTTCGGCAGTAGCGCGCATGGCCGCGAGCGGGTTTCGCAACTGGTGCGCGGCGTCGAGGCTGAAGCGATCCACACGGCCGAGGAGCCGTTGATAGTTGTCGAAGGCGGCGTTCAACGTCCGCGCCAAATGCCCCAGCTCATCCGTGGCCACCGGTGCGTCCAGCCGCTGCTCGATCCGGCCCGCGCTGATCTGGTCGGCGACCTGGAGCATCGAACGCAGCGGCTTCAAGGCTCGGCCGGTGATCCACCACGCGCTGCCGATGGCGACGGGCAAGGCGGCGAGCATGATGCCGTAGATGATGAGCAGCTCTTCCTTCTCCTCCTCGATCTCGTCGGGATGCGTCGTGAGTTCGTATTGGTTGAAGAGGAAGAGGCCGAAGCCAATGACGACATAAACGGCCAAGAGGTGGGCCATCAGCCACAGCATCGACTTGGCGCGGAGAGAGAGATTCATGGCGTTTCCTTGAGGACGAATCCGACGCCTCGGACGGTGTGCAGCAGGCGCGGACGCCCATCGGCGTCCAGCTTCTCGCGCAGCCGCGAGACGTGCACGTCGATGACGTTGTCCATCGACGCGGTCCAGGAACGGAGCTTCCAGACTTCGCGCGCCAGCATTTCGCGCGTGACCGTTCCGCCCTGGGCCAGGAGCAGATGCACCAGCAGGTCGAACTCGCGCGGCGTGAGCTCCAGGGCGGCTCCGCCCCGCAACGCCCTGCGTCCGGCCAAATCGATCTCAAGGTCGGCCAATCGAAGCACGTTCACCGCCGGCTTGGCGTTCCTCCGCAACAGCACCCGCACGCGGGCCAGCAGTTCGGCGAAGGCGAAGGGCTTCACCAGATAATCCTCCGCGCCGTTGTCCAATCCGCGCAGCCGTTCGTCCAGTTCCCCGCGCGCCGTGGTGATGAGCACGGGCGGAGCGCCGGAGCGTAGGCGGCATTCCTCCAGAAAGTTGAAGCCGTCGCCATCGGGCAGACCCAAATCGAGCAGCACGAGATCGACGCCTCCGGCGGCAAGCCGACGACGCGCCTCGGCCAAGGAATGGACCGCATCGATCTGGAAACCGTTTTCGCGAAAACCCCGCGCCAGGCTTTCCGACAGCGTGGCGTCGTCTTCGATGAGCAGCAGTTGGGGCATGGAGGGAACCGTCCACCTGCGCGGCTTCCTTACGGATTCTTAAGGGGCGGACGCTGAACGGGAGCGGTTCGATCGGGATCGTAATTGGCGTCTTATGAACCGGCCATTGAAAATCCCGCCGCTCCTCCGGCTTCGCATATTTTGCGCTCCGATCCTCGGCCTCGGAACCTTGGTTGCGCTTGGCGGCGAACCCGCTCCCGCGCCTTCGGTCCACTCGTGGCCCGCACGGGCCGAGATCTGTTTCGACGGCACCTCCACCCTGCACGACTTCGGCGGCCAGCTCCCGGCGCAACCCTTCCTCTTGGTCCTCTCCAACGGCACATGGTCGGCCCAGGCCACGGTCCGCTCGGGCCAGATGACCACTGCCCACGAAAAGCGCGACAAGAACCTGCACGCGATGATGGACACCAACGGTTATCCGCTGCTCCTCGGCCGCGTAGTCTCCGCGCCCGTGCCCGGACCGACCGGCACCAACGCGCTACTCGCGCTGAAGATCCGTTCCGTGGAGACGAACCTCGTCGTGCGCATCACGGACTGGGCCGAGTCCGACACCGAGATCCGTTTCCACGCCGCGTGGGAGGTATCGCTCAAACAATTCGGCCTCAAGCCGCCCTCCGTTCTCGGCGTGATCCGCGTGGGGGACCGCGTGCAGCTCACTGCCGATGTGACCGCTTCCAAGACCAACGCCCCATCCGTCCAACCATGAACGTCTTCCTCCATCGTCTGGAAACCCTGGTCCCCAAACACGTCGCTGCCCAGAGCGATCTGGCTTCGCGGCTCGGTGATTGGTCGGGCGATCCGGCTACGGCGCGCATGATCCGCCACGTCTTCCAGAAGAGCGGCATCGAACGCCGCCACAGCGTGGTTCCGGACTTCACCGCACCGGACCGTGCGAAACTTTTCCGTCAGGACGCCTCCGGCCGTTTGGTCGAGCCTTCGACCGCCCAGCGGATGCGCGCCTTCAGCCGCCACGCCGGACCGATGGCGGTGGAGCTTGCGCGACGTTTGCTCGATGGCGAAGCGGGCTTTGTCCCGGAGGATGTCACCCACGTCGTCACGGTCTCCTGCACCGGCATGGAGAATCCCGGACCGGACTGGCACATCGTCGCGGGCCTCGGTCTGAAGCCCACGGTGGAGCGCTACAATCTCGGCTTCATGGGCTGCTACGCCGCGCTGCCCGCGTTGCGCATGGCCCGCCAGTTCTGCCTCGCGCAACCCGACGCCGTGGTCCTCGTGGTCTGCCTGGAGCTGTGTTCGCTCCACCTGCGGATGCGGTCCGATTCGGACTCGATCCTGGGCAACGCGCTCTTCTCCGACGGCGCGGCCGCCGCCTTGGTCAGCGCCCGGCGGCCCGTGGCAGATCGCGCGGTGTTTGCGCTGGAAGGCTTCATGTCCGCGATGGCCCCCGAAGGTGGCGGCGACATGGCGTGGGAGATCGGCGACAGCGGTTTCAACCTTCGGCTTTCGAGCTACGTGCCCGAGATCATCGGCACGAACATCGACCGCGTGGTCGAACGCCAGCTCGCGCCGCACGGACTCGTCGCCGCCGACATCGACCTCTGGGCGGTGCATCCGGGCGGCAAGTCCATTCTCGACAAGGTCGGAGCCTCGCTCGATCTGCGGCCGGAACAGCTGGCGGATTCGCGCGCGGTGCTGCGCGACTTCGGCAACATGAGCAGCGCCACCGTGCTCTTCGTGCTCCGACGGATGCTGGACGAAGCGGCCGACGAGAATCGGACCGTCGCCGCGATGGCCTTCGGACCGGGACTGACCATCGAGTGCGGTTTGTTGGAGCTGCTGCCCGCCAAAATCCCCCAAGGAAACCACGAACCAGCCGCGCTTCTGGCGACGACCGCTTGAGGAGTTTCCATGCCTGCCCTGTCTTCATCCGCCCCGTTCGACACCGACGTGCTGATCGTCGGTGCGGGACCGGTCGGCCTGTTGTTGGCCAATCTGCTCGGCGCGCGCGGCGTCTCCACGTTGGTCTGCGACCAACGCACGGACGCGCCCAACGGCTCGATGGCCATCGGCGTCACGCCGCCGTC
>CBFGQE010000259.1:0-5010 GCA_965650815.1 uncultured bacterium | reverse complement strand
CCCTGACCCCTCCCAGGAGGGGATAAGGCAGGACGTCGTTCGGCCGCCGAACGCGCGTTACCGGTTCCCCTCCTCGGAGGGGTCAGGGGTGGGTTTTGAGATGATCGAAGCTCAGCCGGTAAGAATTGAACCTGTTCACGACCCGGACCGATGAACGACGATGAAGCCGTCATGGACAGCGTGACTCCGAGCGTCGCCGAGTGCTTGGCGCGGGTGCGCCGACACGACCAGGACGCCGCGCGTGCGCTGGTGGAGCTGCTCTATCCGCAGGTCATCCAGATCGTCCGCGCCAATCTTCCGCGCCGCGCGGCCGAGGAGGATCTGGCGCAGGAGATCTTCGCGAAGATGTTCGCCAAGCTGGAACAATTTGAAGGCAAGGTGCCGTTGGAGCACTGGGTCTCCCGCATCGCCGTGAACCATTGCCTGAACGCCATTCGCGCCCAGACGAACCGCCCGGAGTGGCGCATGGCGGATCTCTCGGAAGAACAGGCCGCCGTGCTGGAGGCCGTCACGGGCTGCGATTCCGCAGTTCCGGACGCCGTCCATGTCGCCGGTGCGCGCGAGCTGGTGAACCGCTTGCTCGAGTGTTTGTCTCCGGAAGACCGGCTGGTGATCCGGATGTTGGAAATCGAAGAATGCTCCGTCGAAGAAGTCCGCCAGGCCATCGGCTGGTCCAGCACCCTCATCCGGGTGCGGGCGTTCCGCGCCCGGCAGAAGCTGAACAAACGCTTCGGCAAACTGCGGAAGGAAGGAAAGCTATGAACCGACTCGATCCCGATCTGAAACGGCTGCTGCGGCTCTCTCGCGAGGAAGCGTCGGCGGCGCCGGCCGAGGCTCCGCTCGGCTTCGCGGGCCGCGTGGTCGCGGGCTGGCAAGAGGCCTCGCCCGAGCCGGCGGTGCAGGGCCTGAACCGGCTGTTCTCCACCGTCGCCTGGACGGCGGCGGCCGTGGTGGCCGGTTGCGGGCTCTTCCTGCTGCAACAGGCGCGCGAACCCGGACTGGTCTCCGAGTTTTCCACCGCCGCGCAGTTCCTGGCCAAGACCCTCGCCCCATGAAGATCCTCAAACACTGGAAACTGCTCCTCACCTTGGGCCTCGTTTTCGTCGCCGGGGCCGCCTCCGGCATCGTCTGGACCCACGTGCAGCTCAAGCGCGGCTTCGAGGCCAGCCTCAGCTACGACAACTGGATCAACGGCATCACGGAGAGCCTGCAGCGGGAGCTGGAGCTCACGCCCGAACAGCTGCCGAAGGTCCGTGCGCTGGTCGAAGGCTCCGCCACGGAGATGAAGGCCAGCCTTTCCCGGACCGCGACCGAGGCGAGCGGCATCATTGCGCGGTTCCGCGAGCGGCTGAACGCGGAACTGACCCCGGAACAGCGGAAGATCCACGAACGCATGAGCCGCGACTTCGACGAGCACATCGGCAAGAAGCTGAACCTGGAACCGGCGGCGAAGTGAGAGATCGTTTGAGGGCGGAGCGCGTTCCTGCGCAGGATCAAGCCGCCTCCGCTTCCCGCCACGGCGGCAGCCACAGCAGGAAGGTCGCGCCTTCTCCCAGCACGCTGCGGCACTCCACCGCGCCGCCCATCGCTACGGCGAGGCGTTTCACGATGGAGAGGCCGAGGCCGTTGGAGGATTCTCCGCCGGTGGGACGGGCGCTCAGACGGGTGAACTTCTGGAAGAGCTTCTTCTGGTCCGCCTCGCTCAGGCCCGGTCCCTGGTCCTGCACGGCGGCGAACACGCGGCCGGCCTCCGCGCCGATGCGGACATGGACCGTGCTGCCCTTGGGGGAATACTTCACGGCGTTCGAGATGAGGTTGTCGAGGATCTGGAGCGTGGCCGCGCGGTCGGTCCTCGCGGGCAACGGCTCGTCGTGTTCGACCCGGAGCACGATGTCCTTTCGGGTCGCGTTGGAGCGGTTGTTGTCGGCGCTGAGGACGACCAGTTGGGCGAGGTCGCAACGCTCGATGTTCGAGGTGAAGCGGCCTTCCTCGATGGCGTTCGCATCGAGCAGATTCGTGATCAGCTCGCTCATCTGGCGGCCGGCGTTCTGGATGTTGCCCGCGACCTTCAGGATGTCCTTTTCCGTGGAGATCATCTCCAGGAACTCGGCGTAGCCGATGACCGTGGCGAGGGGGTTCTTGAGGTCGTGCGCGGCGATGCCGAGGAACTCGTTCTTCTCCTGGTTCAGGGCGACGAGCTTCTCGTTGCTGGTGGCCAGGGTGGCGAGCGCCGCCTCCATCTTCTGGAAGGCCTGCACGCGGCCGTTCTCGAAGATCAGGCCGAGGATGAACATGAAGACGATCAGCGCCAGGTAGCCCGCCGCCGTGACCATCGCGTGCCACGAGTGCGGGTAGGTGATCGGCAGCTCGATGCCCGTGAGGCCGAGCGCCACGACCACGCCCGTGCCGCCAAAACAAACCGTGACCCAGAACCGCGCCGGTTCCCGCCCCAACAGCACCAGCGCGCAGAGCGGCACGCTGGCCAGCCACGCGACGGCATGGCCGAACATCCCGCCCTCCACGCAGCACATCGCGGTGAAGCCCAGCGCCATGATCGAGGAAAGCATCTGCCCGCCGAAATGCACCGTCCGCCCGTTCCGCACCAGGAACGGCGTGGCGAGGAAGGCGAGGCTGCACAGCATCACGATGCCCGCGCCCCAGTAGTGTCCGATGTAGAGGTAGAACGCCGCGAAGAGCAGCCCGGAGATGAAGCCCAGGAACCCGAACCGGATGACGAGACGTCCCCGGCGCGCGAGCTCCGGATCTTCGGCGCATTCCGCGGGCAGGAAGCGGTCGGCCCAGGCCCCGACCTTCGTGGCCAAAGCCTCCGACCACCGGCCCGAAGGATCGGCGGTGGGCATGGCGGCGGCCTGCGCTTCCGGGAAAGGAAGGACGGCCCTGTCGGACGACAAGGACATTCTGCTCGGTTACTTCGGCGCGTTCCCGAGCCGCCTTAACCCGATCCGGTGGGCTTTGGTGGGGAAAGTTTCCGCCTAGATCTTCACCCGGAACTCCTCGCCCTTCTTCACCGATAGGGCGAAGGCGGCCATGAGCTCTGGGATCATCTGGAGATCCTTCAGGCTCACCACCTCGACGGGCGAGTGCATGTAGCGGTTTGGCAGGCTGATCAGCGCGCTGGGGATGCCGCCGCGCGTCCAGAAGATGACATCGGTGTCCGTGCCGCTGGTGTTGGAGGTGGTCTCGTGCTGGAGGGGGATCTTCTTCCGCGCCGCGACCTGTTCGATGCGGGCGACGACCTCGGGATGGTTCGCGCCGCCGTGGGTGATGGTCGGGCCGTGGCCCATCTTCACCTCGCCGTGCATGGCCTGGTTGATCGTCGGGTAGTCGGTGGCGTGGGTGACATCGACGACGAGGGCGATGTCGGGCTTGAGCGAGTAGGCGATCTGGCGCGCGCCGAAGAGGCCGGTCTCCTCCATGATGTTGGAAACGGCGCAGACCTCGACGTTGAGCTTGCGGGCGTCCTCGGCCAAGAGCCGCAGCGTCTCCGCTACGGACCAGGTGCCGATGCGGTTGTCGAAGGCGCGGGCGATGGCCAGATCGCCGCGCAGGATCTCGAACTCGTCCACGAGCGTGATCATGTCGCCCACGCGCACGAGCTTCTGCGCCTCCTTCTTGCTGGAGACGCCGATGTCGATGAAGAGCTCGTGCATGTGCGGGAGCTTGCGGTCGTGGTCCACCTTGGTGAGATGCGGCGCGACGTTGCCGACCACGCCCCGGAGGGTGCCGTTCTTGGTGTGGATGTTGACGCGCTGGGCCTTGGTGATGGCGGGGTCGATGCCGCCGACCTTCTTCACGAAGAGATAGCCGTTGGAGTCGATGAAGTTGACCGTCATCGCGATCTCGTCGGCGTGGCCGGCGAGCATCAGGCGCGGGCCTCCGCCCTTGTTCAGCACGGCGACGCAGTTGCCGTAGGCGTCGGAGAAGGTCTCGTCGGCGAACTTGGAGACGTAGTCGAGCCAGACCCGTTGGCCGCGCGTTTCGTAGCCGGTGGGGCTGGGGGTGTTGACCAGGGTCTTCAGGAATTCCAGGGACTTGTCTCGCATGGCGGCGAAGATAGGCACGGGCTCCGGGGTGGCGCAAAATGTTCTTCGCCAGGGATGAATCCACCGCGGCGCGCTGCTAGCATGGCCGCGTGTCGAAACGCGTCTGGCTCGGTCTGGGCGCCGTCCTGGTGCTCGGGGCGGCGGCTGGTCTGGCGTGGACGCAACGGAGCGGAGCCGCGTTCCGTCCGACGGTGTCGTTCGGGCTGCTGGTGGCGTTGCTGCTCTGGGAAACGGCCGCGCCATTCTTCGCCTTCTTCAATTCCACCGCGATGCGGGCGCGTCATGGGCTGCGGAACGTGGTGCTCGGGCTGCTCAACGGCTTGATCACGGCGGTGGTCTTCGCCGGACTGTGGCTCGCCACGACGCAGTGGACGGAGGGTCAGGGCTTTGGTCTGCTGAACTGGCTTCCGCTGCCAACCTGGCTCCATGCGGTGGGCGCGGTGCTCCTCTTGGATGTTTGGACGTATTGGTGGCATCGGCTGAACCACACCTCGCGCTTTCTCTGGCGTTTTCACCGCGTGCATCACTCGGACCCGCACATGGATGTGACCACGGCCAATCGCTTTCACCTCGGGGAAATGTTGCTGTCTGGCGTGCTGCGGATTCCTGTGATCGCGCTCATCGGCGTGCACTTCTGGGAGATCGCGCTCTATGAGGTGCTGATGTTCTCCGTGGTGCAGTTTCACCACGCGAACATCCACGTGGGTCCACGCTTGGATCGCTGGTTGCGCCTGCTCGTCGTCACGCCGGTGATGCACAAGGTCCACCACTCCGCGTGGCAGCCGGAGACGGACTCGAACTACGCCTCGCTCCTCTCCGTCTGGGATCGAATCTTCGGTTCCTACCGGATCAACCCCGCCCCGGAAACGATCCGGCTCGGTCTCGACGAATTCCGGCGCGAGGAGCAGCAGAGTTTGGCGGGGTTGATGAAGACGCCGTTTGGGGA
>CBFGQE010000258.1:0-5021 GCA_965650815.1 uncultured bacterium | reverse complement strand
GCCGAACAACCCGGCGAAAAGCACGTTCGGGAACTGCTTCACCGAGGTGTTGTAGGTCTGGACCACTTCGTTGAAGCGCTGGCGTTCGACGGTGATGCGGTTCTCCGTGCCTTCGAGCTGGGCCTGGAGATCGCGGAAATTGGCCGTGGCTTTCAGGTCGGGATACTTCTCGGCCACGACGAGCAGCCGGGACAGCGCGGAGGACAACCCGTCCTGCGCGGCCTGGAACTGCTTCAATTGTTCGGCGGTGAGCGGGGCCTGGCCGGGCGTGATCTTGAGCTGGCCGACCGAGGCGCGGGCGGCGGTGACCTCGGTGATGGTGGACTTCTCGAAGTTGGCCGCTCCGGAGACGGTGTTCACCAGATTAGGGATGAGATCGGCCCGTCGCTGATAGACGTTTTCCACCTGGGCCCATTGGCTGTCCACGGCCTGCGACTTGGCCACGAGCCCGTTGTAGGCGCGGCAACCGCCGAGCCCCACCACCGCCACGAGGGCGACCAAACCAAGGAGAACAATGCCGAGAATCTTTTTCATGTGGGCCATCAAGTCCGCGGGTTCAAACCGGACGCCTTGTCGATAGCTCAACCCCGGCGAAGGTCACTTACAAGCTCGCCGAAGGATTCCAGACCGGACGGGGCGGAGGCGTTTCAGCGGTCCAGGCACTGGCGCACGGTTTCCAGGAGCTGGTCCGGGCCGAAGGGTTTCTGGAGGAAGGTTTCGTGGGCGGAAACGTCGAGTTCCCGGCCGGAGAACCCGGAGCTGTAGCCGCTGGTGAAGACGACCTTCAGTCCCGGATGCGAGGCGCGGAGACGGTCGGCCAAGGCGCGTCCGCCCATGCCGCCGGGCAGCACGAGATCGGCCAGGAGGAGATCCACCTCGCCGCGCTGGTCCTCCCAGATCCGGAGGGCTTCGGTGCCGTTGGCGGCCTCCAGCACGCGGTAGCCGGCGCGTTCCAGCGCGGTCCGGGCCAGGGCGCGCACCGGGAGCTCGTCCTCCACGACGAGCAGCGTCTCGCCTCCGCCCCTGGGAACGGTCCGGATGGCGTGGGCGGTCTCCGGCCCGGTGGCGGAGGGAGCGAGCGGGAGGAAGACGTGGAATGCTGTGCCCCGGCCCACGGTGGAAAACACCTCCAGCCAGCCACCGTGCTGCTGGACGATGCCGAAGACCGTGGCCAGACCGAGCCCCGTGCCCTTGCCCGGCTCCTTGGTGGTGAAGAAGGGCTCGAAGATCCGCTCCAGGTTCTCCGGGGCGATGCCCGTGCCGGTGTCCGACACGGTCAGGCGGGCGTAGCGGCCGGGGGAGACCCCGGGATGACGGCGCGCGGTTTCGGCGTCCACCTCGGTCTCGGCGGTTGCCAAGGCGAGCCTGCCGCCGCCGGGCATGGCGTCGCGGGCGTTGACCGCGAGGTTCATCAGGACCTGGTCGAGCATCCCGCCGTCGGCCCGGACGGGGAGCGGGGCGGGATGGAGGGCGAGCAGGAGGCGGATGTCCTCGCCGATGATGCGCTGGAGCATCTTGGCGAGGGAGGTCACGGTTTCGTTCAGGTCCAGCACCTTGGGTTGCATGGGCTGGCGGCGGCTGAAGAGGAGGAGCTGTCGGGTGAGGTTGGCGGCGCGCTGGACGGCGGAGCGGATGTCGCCCAGCCCGTCGCGGATGTGCCGGGGCAGATCCGCGTCCATGGCGGCGAGATCCACCTGCATGATCACGACGGTGAGCATGTTGTTGAAGTCGTGGGCCACGCCGCCGGCGAGCTGGCCGATGGCCTCGAGCTTCTGGGATTGCCGGAGCTGCTCCTCCACGGCCTGGCGGCCCTCTTCGGCGAGCAGCAGCGACACCACGTTGGCCACGGCGATGGCGAAGGTCTGCTCGTCCACGGTCCATGCGCGGGCCGGACCGACGTGCTCAGCGCAGAACACCCCGGCGACGCGGCCGGAGACGTGGATCGGAGCGTCGAGCATCGCACCGATGCCGTTCGGGCGCAGGTAGGCTTCCGTGAAGCCGGCCGTGCGGGGATCGTTCCGGGCGTCATCCGCGGCGATGATCGAGCCTTCCTCCAGAGCGCGGAAGTAGTCGGAGAATTGCCCCCCTTCGAGCGCGGCCGGTCCGGGGCCCGGGCCGCCGCGGCGCACGTGGAGTTCCCGGCACGTGAGGGAACGGCTCCCGGCGTCGTAGCGCCAGACCCCGGCGCGATCGACCTCCAGAGTTTCGGCCGCGACCTGGAGCACTTCGCGCAGGAGGCCGTCCCCACCGAGCGGCTGCTGGGCGAAGGCGCGGGTCAGCGTCATCAGGGCGGATTCCTCGCGGGCGTAGCGCGCGTTGCTCGCGCGCATCACCTCCTGGGTCCGTTGGCGTTCCTCGATCTCGGCGGCCAGCTCTCGGTTGGCCCGGCGCAGCCGCCGCCGGTCCAGCACCACGCGGACGGTCTGAGCGACGGCCGTTCCGGTGAGCAGGCAGATGAGGAGCACGAACCATCCTTGCCGCCATACCGGGGGCAGCACGGTGAAGCCGAGCACGGCCGGGGTGGGGTCCACGTTGAAGTCCTGGTCCCGCGCCCGCACCTCCACCCGGTGCGGCCCCGGTGACAGGCTGAAGAACGAATGCCCCGGGGTGTCCAGGAACTCCGACCACGGGCCGTCGTCCAGCCGGTAGGAGAAGCGGAGGCGCGATTCGGCCGGTTCCCGCCAGGGCGTCGCGCCGCTCCAATGCACGGCGAGGTTGCCGTGATGGGAGACCTCCTTCGGTCCGGAGATGATCCGCGTCTCCGGCGGGATTCCACGGAAGCGGTGGCGCACGGTCCAGAAGCCGCCCTTGGCCACCGCGCTCGGCGTCGCCTTCGGCCAGGCCCGACGGGTCCATTCGGGGGGGAATCGGTTGATCCACAGGTCGCCTGTGGCGTCGGCCTTGAACGCGCCGCCGTCGTGCGGCACCGCCAGTTGCGCCGGCAACAGGTCCGCCGTCCAACCGTGGCCGTCGAACCGGCTGGCCCCCCGGTCCGTGGCGGCCCAGACCGTGCCGTCCGCCGTCTGCGCGAGGGAGCGCACGGAATTGGCCACGAGGCTGTCCTTGCCCTGGAACCGCCGCCATTCGCGGCCGTCGAAGCGGGTCACGCCGAACTGGCGGGTGCCGATCCACAGATTCGTCGCCCGGTCGGTGAACATCGTCTCAATGACGCCGAGCCGGAGCTCCGGGGCGGGGGCGAAGATGCTCCACTTCTGGCCGTCCTGGAAGACGATGAGGCTGCGTCCGGCCCAGATCTTTCCGTCCGGCGATTCGCCCAGGCTGAGGAACTTGCCCACCGGCTCGGGCTTTTGGGTCGCCGGGAGCAGGGTCGCCGGATCCGAATCGCCGCCGCCGCTCGGCGCGCGTCCCGGTTGGTGGTGGTGGTGCCAGACGCCATTGTGGAACCGCAGCAGGCCGGCGCGGTGTTCCTTGGGGCCGGACGAATCCACGGCGGCGGCGAACCAGACCGATCCGTCCGAGGACTCCAGCGCGTTCCGCCACTCCACGCCCCAGGAGAACTCGGCGTGGATGAACCGGGTCCAGCGCCCGTCGGCGAAACGCGCCGTGGCCGCCGTGTGGCCGTGGCTGCCCGCCGCCCAGACCTCGCCGCGCCGCGTGCCCAGCAGCAGCACCGGCGTGTCGATCACGCCGTCCTCCGTGCCGTGCCGCGTCCATCTTCCCCCTTCGTGCACCACCACCGAACCGTCGCGGTGCAGGAACCACTTGGCTCCTGCCGGGCTTTCCCAGTGGAAGTTCAGATCACTGAAGGTCTCCCAACGCGGGGTCAGGTGATCGATGCGCTGCACCTCGGTGTCCGGGCCGGCGATCCAGAGGGCTCCGTCGGACGATTCCAGCAGGCTGTTGCGCGCGCTCGGGATGGGGAACTCCGGTTTTCGGTAGGCGCGCCAGACGCCGTCCCGGTGCACGCCGATGACATAACGGCCTGAGAACCACACCGCTCCGTCCCGCGTCTGGATCAGATGGCCGCAGTCCCCGGGCATTCCGAGGTCCTCCAGCCGGATCGCCCGCCAGACGCCGTCGCCGAAGAGGTTGGCGTGGCCCGAGGAGGCTCCATACGTGACCCAGACCGTTCCGTCGCGCAGCGCCAGCAGCGACGGGTCGCGGCCGCACGCCATGCCGTCCGCCTCGTTGTGCAGCGTCCATTCGCCCCCGCCGGGCGCGGTCTCGGGCCGGAACGAGAGAACTTCCCCGGACGTCGTCGCCAGCCAGACGCGGCCGGACGGGTCCTCGCCGATGTCCGCCAGGTCGTGCCTTCGGGGCGGAGCGGCCCCGTTCCGCAGCTCCTCCAGCACCGGCGCGGGCATTGTGTGGACGGCGGCGAAAAGCCCGGTCGTGTCCGCCGCCAGGCGCAGGGCCGTGTCGCCCCCGGTGAAGAGCGTCGCCTGGCCTTCCTTCAGCCGCAGCGCGCCCCAGGACGTGGCCGCCCAGACGGAGCCGTCGCGTCCGGCCAGGAGCCTGCGGACCTCGCCGAAGCTCCGCCCCTGCGGCGGAAAGGCCCGCGACCAGTTCGTCCCTTCCAGCCGCCGGATGCCCCACCGGCCCCCGGCGTGGAGCGTGCCGTCGCTTGCGCGGCAAAACGTGGCCACGCCGCCGGACAGCCCTTCGAGCGTGGAATGGGACGCCCAGTCGAATCCGTCATAGCTCCAGGCTCCGTCCACCGTGCCGAACCAGATCGAGCCGTCGGCCGCTTCCGCCAGGCACTGCGCGCCCAGGCCGCTCAGCTCCGGGAACGACCGCCAGCGCCACGGCTCCTCCAGCGGATCGCTGAACGCCGGCCGGTAGGGCTCCGCCGCTGCGCCGCGACCCGCGAGGAACAGCGCGAGGCCGACGACGATCCAGAACTGGAAGGCCGCGTTTCCATGGGGCTGCTGCTGCGCGTTCATGCGGATTCGCCGGAAGTCGCCGAGGAACGGCAGAACGGGAAAAGGCGGCGTGGAAGTTCCGGGAATGTTCAGTCCCGAAAGTCAGCCCCGGCGGACGGCGAAGTCTAGGCCAATCTG
>CBFGQE010000257.1:0-5043 GCA_965650815.1 uncultured bacterium | reverse complement strand
TGTCTCCGGTGCTCACCAAGGTCGCCTCAACCACGTTGAGCGGCTATGTGGATGTGACGGCTGGATGGTCCTTTGACGGCTCCGCCAACATGCCGGGAAGATCCGTGTCGGTTTGGCACCACGATTTCAGCACCACGGACGCCCAGTTTACCGCCCCGGTGAACATCGTCGTGGTGCCGGAACCCTCCGTCGCCTCCTTGGCCGTCCTCGGCGGAGCAACGCTCCTGCTGCGTCGCCGCCGTAGAATGGGCCTCCCTGCCCGTTAACCGAAGTCTGGAGGGAACCTTGTCCGGCGTTTTCCCCACGACGCATCATCGGTTGAAAGCAGCTCCGTTCGGCCAGCTGTAGGCCGGGTTCCCCAACCCGCAGCCACCTGGGTCAGACCGGTCGTGCCAGTGAGGGTCAGAGCGTGAAAAACCGTTGATAGATCAAGCGGTTGCACCCGGTTCTTCGCTTCGTTTCCCAAGACCGTTTGTGCCACGGAAGGCCCCGGTGGGTCTGGAGCTTGTGAGGCCGGGTGTGAGGGGGACGGATGCGAAGCGGCCCCTTCCCACGGCAATGCCGCCACCGCTTCAAAGGTGGGCAAGAGCCGCTCGTCCGTGTAGGTGCAGGCCGTCAGCCGAGGATCGCTGTGCCGCATGAGTTCCTGCGCCAAGCGTTGGGAAGTCCCGTGCTGGGCGAGGCGGGTGCCGAAGGTCTTGCGCAAGGCATGAAAGTCCACCTTGCGCCCCAAGGCATCCAAGGGGGCGATGCCCGCAGCAAGCAGATCGCGGCGGAAGAACCGGTTCAGATGCCGGTTGATCGAGAACACCCGGTCGCCGGGGGAGTTCTCCGGCCGGTGAAAAGCCTTCAGCTCTTGGGCCAGCTCACGGCGCAGCGGAATGATGGCCTCCTTGCGGTTCTTGGTCGTGCTCTCGCGGGCGAGGAGATAGGGACGTTCCGCCTCCAGATGCAGATCGGCCCATTGCAGCTGGCTGAGTTCACCGAGACGCAATCCCGTATAGACCGCCGTGAGATAGACCAACCGGCGGGCGGGGGCCACTTCCAGCAGCCGCTCAAATTCCGGCTCGGTCAACGCGCGGCGTTTGCGCTGGCGTCCCCGGACATCGACCTTGGCCACGGCGGCGAGGGGATTGTGGGCGATGCGGCCTTGGCGTTTGAGCCAGTTCAGGAGGTTGGAGACCGCATTGAGATATTCGTTGAGCGTCTTTGGTCCGAGAGTTTCGTTCTGACGGGAACGCCATTCGACGAACCTCCCCGGCGTAATGTCCTTCAGTTCAGTGAAACGGCATTCGTCCAGCAACCGTTCGATGCGGCTGCGGACCAGTTGCCGATAGGCGGAGGAACGTCCCAAGGTGGCCAGATCCCGCATGAAGTCGTCGAGATGGACCGTCACCGGGCGTGTGGCGGATTCCCGTTCCAGCTTGGGAGCGATCAATCCGGCCTTCTCCCGTTCCTTTTCCTGGACGAGGGCGAGGAGGCGGGCCTGGGCGACCTGCTTGTCGGTGGTGTCGAGCGCCACGTCATGCAGGGTGGATTCGCCCTGCAAACGGTAGCGCCCCCGGTAGGTCCGTTGCACTTCGGCTTTGCCGTTGACCTTGCGGCGAGGCTTGAAGACGTAGGCGATCATGGGCGCTTCTCCTTGAGGCGTTGGAGGTAGTGGGCCAGGTCGCTTTCACAGAGCTTGGAGGAGCGGCCAACCTTCACCGGAGGAGGGAGTTCCTTCCGGGCCACCAGTCGGTAAAGACCGCGCAGGGAGATGTCCAGACGGCACGCGGCCGTATGCAGGGAGACGAGACGGTCCGTTTCGGGAGGAGAGGCGGGAGATGTCATCAAGGGAATGAACGCGCCAGCCCCGGTCCAATTCCGGCCGCTTCCAAAGCAGCCTGCTTTTCGATACGGACCGACCCGGAGCGATTTCCCCGCCGAGCCTTTGAAACTACTGAGCGATCACTGTTTCCAGACCACGTCCTTGAACCGGGCGAAATCCCGGTCGAAGGAATAGACCGGCAGGCCTGCGTCCGCCGCCGAGGCCGCGAGATAGGCGTCGGCGAAATGGACGGGGAGGGAGCGGTAGCGCTCCAGGGCATCTGCCACGATGGCCGGTTCCCGCGCGGTGATGCCCCGGCTTCGCAGGAACAGCAGCAGCTTCTCGCAGACCGCCTCCTTGGGCATTTCGTAGAACGATTCGAGGGTGTAAACCGTCTCCGCCACGACGATGGGCAGGACTTCGAGCGCGATCTTGCCCGCATCGGCCTGAGCCACCAAGGCGCGGGCGCGTTCGGCCAAGGCGGCCGGTTCTCCGGTGAAGAACCGCACCAGCACATTGGTATCGACCAGGCAGGGCTTGCTCATCGGCCGGAATCCTCACCGGCCACCTGCCGGGCGACGTGACGGCGAACGGCGTTCTTTTCCTCCTGCAAACCGGGGAACTTCTTCTTCGACTTGAGCGAGCCGAAGAGATCGAGGGCGCTCGGCTCCGGGCGCACGGTGGCGGTGCCATCCGGCGCGAGGTTCCATTGCAGCCGCTGCCGGGGCTTCATGCCCAGGGCGTCGCGCACTTCCTTGGGCACGGTGGTCTGGCCGCTGTCGGTCAGGGTGGATTCAATCATGTCGATCCCTTGTTGTTGCCATGATTTAATCATACCACAAAGTCCCATTGTTTTTCAACTGAGCCATTAGGCGGAGCGTCAAGCTTGGATTCTTCTTTGATCTCAATGGGTTAAAGTCCTTTCCTACAAAGTGATAACAATACTTATGGAAACTCTGGGAGCAGGTTGGGTGGGGCGGTTTACGTCCACGGCTGAACCTGCTAAAGGAAATGGATCTTCAATCTAGGAGCCGTCCCGTGATCACCGCCGAAGCCGTTGCGATCTTTTCGACCGTGATCTCGTTTGTCTCCCTGCTGCTGGTCATCCTCCGGCTGCACAGCGACGGCGACCAGCGCCGCCTCGAATCCTTGATCCGCATCTACGACATCAACCGCCAGCTGCTCACCCTCGGGTTCTCGCATCCCGTCCTTTTCGGCGTGTTGCAGGACAGCAAGGAGGTCGATCCCACTTGGGAGCGGCACTACCTCCAACTGTGGTTGAACCAGATGGCCTTGATCCATGCCTACCGGAAGCGCGGCTTCTTTTCGGACGACCTCCGCAGCAGCCTCGAACGGGATGTCCGGGAATTCATGCTGATGGACAACATGCAGAAGCACTGGAAGGAGAACCGCGACGTCTATCCCGCTTCCTTCCGGCACTACGTCAACTCCCTGACCCGCCGGTCGGCGGAAGGTTAAAGGGGCGGAGGATCGCTCCTCTGCCCCCGTGAACTCACAGCACTTGCCGCGCGATCTTGCGCAGGGTTTCCAAGGGCATCTTCACGAAGCCCTCTCCCTCGGGAGCGGACAGGATTTGGGCCTCCGCTTCGGCCGGTTGATAGCCTTGGACGAACACGTTGCCGTCGTCGGTGACGACGGCGGCCGGGCAGGCCCCGCGTTTGCACATGGACGACATGGGTCCGTGTTCCCCGTAGATGCGTTCCACTTTCATAAGGTAGGTGATTGATGGTTAATGGTTTGCTAGACTGTGAACCAGAATCCGTCATTTTGTTGCAGAGGAGGAACCGTGGATGTTTGACCGTGAAGGAGGCCGGAAATACCTGAGCTGGCCCGAGAGGGAGTTGTTCTGCAAGGCGGCGAAGGCGGAGCCGGACCCGGCCCGCAGGCTCTTCTGTCTGACACTGTTCTACACCGGCTGCCGGATCTCCGAGGCCCTCCATCTGACGTCAGACCGGGTGGATCTGACCGAGGAGGCTCTGGTCTTCCAAACCTTGAAACGGCGGCGGCATGACCACTTCCGCTCGGTGCCCATCCCGGACACGCTCGTGACCCAGTTCCGGCAACTTCTGACGACGCGGCCGGATTGCGGTCAGGTCTGGGAGATGTCCCGCAGCACGGCTTATCGGCTGGTCAAACAGCACATGGACACGGCCGGGATCACGGGTGCCAAGGCCAGTCCGAAAGGCTTGCGCCACGGCTACGCCGTGGCCTGCATCTCGCGGAACGTGCCGCTGACCACGGTGAAGAAATGGCTGGGCCACGCCCGGCTGGAGACAACTGCGGTGTATCTGGATGTGATCGGAGAAGAGGAACGGGAGCTGGCCAAACGCCTCTGGAAGACTCTCTGAAAGCGGACTTTGCCGCTCTGTTTTCTGACTCTTCTTGCCAGAAAACGGAGTCCGGTAAATCTTACTCCCGTGAAACAGAATGACGGATTCTGGGTCATCCCCCACCGCAGTATTCCTTTCTGACAGGGATTTCGAGTATTTTGAGCTACTGCTTCCTTAAGCAATTCTCCACCAAATTTGCTTTCTTCCGCACCCTCGTGCTATGGACCTGACTGAGGCTATGACAAAAGGAGGAAAGCTATGTCATTGGCGAGTATCTGGACGCAATGGAAAGAACCGAAACCATTTCAGGCAATAAAATCGGCGCTCGGTTTGTGTCGCTCCGATAAAGAGGACCATCCTGAGGAATTTGGCAAAGAATGGTGGAGAATTCCGGTCGAAGAACAGCGCGAATTGAACGACACCTTTCGAAGGTCCGCCTTGTCGGACAACTTTAGAATGTCGGCGAGATTGCGGCGGTATTATCCAGATGATTTTAGGATTACAGTGATGGAAAAAATCAGAGCGTTTGACGGTTTCCCCGCCGATAATTCAACCCATAGCCAAGGCTTTATCACTGATACGTTTGGAAGACCGCGCTTTGGGCCGACATGTATCTTCTTTTCCGTCGATGGATTTCGCTCCAAGGACGACAAGCCACCTCAGATCCGGGTTTTGCTCAGGCACGAACTTTGACGAGCCGGCGTAATCGGAGAAGTCAGATACTATTCCGGTCGGCTTCTGATGAAATCCATCAGCTCAATGTAATCTCTGCTATTTAACAGATTATTTATTTCGCAGAAAGATTGGATGTTTTTCTTATCAAGATGATTGCCCCTCTTTAGGACGATAGAAGCATCAAACTCTCGGTTGTGCTCCAAGATC
>CBFGQE010000256.1:0-5043 GCA_965650815.1 uncultured bacterium | reverse complement strand
ATGGAGCGATGCGGGGTTGGGAAGGGAATAGTCCGGGACATGGAAGAGGAAAACATCCAACGCCCAACGTCGAACTCTGAATAACGAAGGAACGGAGGCATCTGCTTGGATTCGGGGTTCAGCGTTCGATGTTCGGCGTTTTCCCTACCTTCCTGCTGTCGGCCCTCCGGACATGAACAAACATCTGGTTGGAACGAAGCCGATTCCGGCTATTCTTCGCCCGTTCCCCCAATCGTCCGGCTGTCCGATCCTTCGGCCGGATGTCCTTTGCTTCAGGGTTGCAGCGGCGGCCTTTCGGGGCCGTCAACCGAAGCGGGCATGGCAGGCGGGGTGTCTGCCATGCCTTTCGGGACGTTTCACTTCGTCGGCAGGAACACGAAGCCGACCGCCGCCAGGATGCAGACGAAGGCGGCGAGGTGGTTCCAGCGCAGTTGTTCCCCGAGATACATCACCGCGAAGCCGGCGAAGACCGTCAGGGTGATGACCTCCTGGAGCACCTTGAGCTGGGCCGTCGTATAGACGTTGCTGCCCCAGCGGTTGGCCGGAACCATGATGAGATACTCGAAGAAAGCGATGCCCCAGCTCACGAGGATGGCCAGCCAGAGCGGCGCGGACTTGTGCTTCAGGTGCCCATACCAGGCGAAGGTCATGAAGACGTTCGACAGGGTGAGCAGGACGATGGGCAGCCAGCGGCTCTGGGAAAGTTCGCTCATAGACGCACCGGAATGCCGCGCGTGGCGAGATGCCGCTTCACGTCGCCGACGGTGAATTCGCCGTAGTGGAAAATGCTCGCGGCGAGCACGGCGTCGGCCCGGCCCTCGATCAGGACCTCGGCCATGTGCTCCAGCGAACCGGCCCCGCCGCTGGCCACGACCGGCACGGCCACGGATTCGCTGACGCGGCGGGTGATGACGAGGTCGAAACCCTTCTTCGTGCCATCGGCGTCGATGCTGTTGAGCACGATCTCGCCCGCTCCGAGGGACACGGCCTTCTTGGCCCATTCCAAGGCGTCGAGCCCCGTGTCCTTGCGGCCGCCGTGGGAGAAGACGCGCCAAGTGTCCTGCGCGACTCGCTTGGCGTCGATGGAGACGACGATGCACTGGCTGCCGAACTTCTCCGCGCCTTCGCGGATCAGCTCGGGATTGGAGAGTGCGGAGGAATTGATGCTCACCTTGTCCGCCCCGGCGCGGAGCATCTGGCTCATGTCGGCCACGGCGCGGATGCCGCCGCCGACGGTCAACGGCATGAAGCATTGGTCGGCGGCGCGCTCGATGACGTCGATCATCGAGGCGCGTCCGTGGGCGGACGCGGTGATGTCGAAGAAGACCATTTCGTCCGCGCCCTGGGCGTTATAGCGCAGGGCCAGCTCGACGGGATCGCCGACGTTTTTCAGCTCGCCGGCCTCGGCGCGGCCGAACTGCACGCCGCGCGTGACCTTGCCGTCATGCACGTCCAGACAGGGAATGACTCGTTTGGTGATCACGATAAAAAAGACCCGGGCGGTTATCCCACCCGGGTCGGCAAACTTCTATCGAAAACGGCTCACTTGGCGGGGCTGAACTTGCCGTCCACCTGCTTGAACTGCTTCTTGCTGTAGAGAACGACGTTGAGCGAGGCGAGCGGCTTCTTGGTGGCGAACTTGTAGCCGATCTTCTCCACGGCCTTGAGGATCTCCTCCTTGGTCAACGGCTTTTCGCTGGTGACCTTCAGGACGGCGTCGCGCAGGGAGATGGCGTTCAGACCGCGTCCGCCCTTGGCCCGGGGGGTCTTCGGCTTGGCGGCGGCCTTAACGCGTTTGGCAGCGGGAGCCGCAGCGCCCATTGCTTCGGCGCTGCCGAGAGCCTTGTTGATCTGGGCCAGGCGCGCTTCGAGCTCGGCCTTTTCTTTGTGGAGGGCGTCGCGCAGCGACACGAATTTCTTCAGGGAGTCCAATCGCATAGACCCGCTATCGGTAAGCCAGCCCCGCTAACAAAACAAGCCTTCATATAGTGCTCGTAGCTGCCCGCCCACCCAATCGCCTACGCTATCTCGATTACATCTCCCTGCACGGGCAGGTCGCACTTGCGGCGGAACCTCTCCTCGATGAGCGCCGCCAGGGGCACTCGGGCCCGGTCCTCGCCATGGGTCAGGACCACGCGCGGACCGCTTTGGGCCATGCAGCCGAGCCATTCGAGCAGGTCCTTCTGGCCCGCATGGGCGCTGAAGCCGCCCAGAGTGTGGATGCTCGCCCGCACCGGAACGCGTTCCCCGAAGATCGAGACCTCCGGACTGCCGTCCACCAGCTGGCGTCCCAGCGAGCCTTCGCCCTGGAAACCCACGATGAGAATCTCGGACTGCGCCAGGGGCAGGTTGTGCTTCAAGTGGTGCAGGATGCGGCCGCCGTTGCACATGCCGGAACCGGCCATGACGAGGCACGGGCCGGGATCGTCGTTGATCTTCTTGGACTGGTCGGCGGTCAGCGTGTTGGTGACGGACCGGAGGTCTTCCAGCAATGGCTGCTCTCGGATGAAGGCCAGCATTTCCTCGTCGTAGAGATCCTCGTGCTCGCGGTAGATCTGCGTGGCCGTGATGGCCATCGGGCTGTCGAGGTAGATGGGGAACTGCGGCACGCTGCGCTTGCGGAACATCAGGGCCAACAGCACCAGAAGCAGCTGCGCCCGGCCCACCGCGAAGGTCGGCACGATCAGCTTGCCCTTGCGCTCCACCGCGCGTTTCACGATGGCCTCGAACTCCGCGACCGTCTCCTTCAGCGGCCGGTGGTTCCGGTCGCCATAGGTCGATTCCATGAAGACCGCGTGCGCGTGCGGCAGGCAGACGAAGTCCTTCAGGATCGGGACGCCCCGGGGCCCGATGTCGCCGGAGAACACGACCGTCCGCTGGTTCCCAGCCTCGCCCACGGTGATCTCCACGCTGGCGGACCCGAGAATGTGCCCGGCCTCGTGGAAGCGCGCCTTCATGCCGGGGGCCACTTCGACGGAATCGTTGTAGGGCACGGGCTGGAACCGGGAGAGGATCTTCTCCACGTCCTCGATGGTGTAGAGCGGCTGAACGGCGGGCTTGCCCTTGGCGGCGAGCTTGCGGTTCGTCCGCTCGTTGTCCGAAGCCTGGACCTTGGCCGAATCGCGCAGGATCAAGCCCGCGAGATCGATGGTCGCGGGCGTTGCGAAGATCGGTCCGGCGTAGCCCGCCCTCACGAGGAGCGGCAACCGCCCGCAATGGTCCAGATGCGCGTGGGTCAGGATGACGGCGTTCAGCGTCGTGGGCTTCAACGCGGCGGGGACTTCATTCTTCGACTCCTCGGCGGCCGAACCCTGGAACATGCCGAAATCCAGCAGGACATGGGCTTTCTCGGTGCGGATCTGGTAGGCGGAACCGGTGACGACACCGGCGGCGCCGTGCAAGGTGACAGTGAGGGCGGGAGGACGTTTCATTCGGCTTCAACAATTGGCGTGTGGCCGCACGCTAAGGGCAGGACGCGCGTCTGACCAATGCCTTTTGTCGGCGCTTGAAACCCATCTCGGATCTCTCCCGGAAGTGGACAAGACGAGACCTGGTAGGGCGAAGGCTCCCGCCGAGCCGCCGGAGGACCCTCACCAAAAGAGAACGCCACACTGGCGACTCCGGAACGCCTCGGAGTCGCCAGTGCGCCTTGGTTGGAAATCCAGTTCGCCCCAAGGCGGCTCGGCGGGAGCCTTCGCCCTACCCTCCGCGCTTTCTATTCACCGCTTGATCGCCGGAAACAGCGAGGAACTAGAAACCGCTATTCCTTTAATCCCAGCTTGCGCAGCTTCGGCGCGATCACCATTTGGCAATACGGGTTCCGGTTCTTGTTCTGCGCATAGTAGTTCTGGTGGTAGGCCTCGGCCGGATAGAACTGCGAGGCGGCCGTGATCTCGGTGACGATCGGACGGCTGAACTCGCCCGCTGCCGTCGCCTTCGATTTCTCCGCCACCGCTTTCTGCGCCTCGTTTTCGTAGAAGATCGCCGAACGGTATTGCGTGCCCACATCCGCCCCTTGGCGATTGAGCGTGGTCGGATCGTGCGCGTGCCAGAAGCGTTCGAGGATCTTCTCCAGGCTCGTCTGGGCCGGATCGAAGACCACCTTCGTCACCTCGGCGTGACCGGTCGTGCCGGTGCAGATGTCGTCGTAGGTCGGATTGGGCAAATGCCCGCCCATATAACCGGAGGTGACGGAGACAACGCCCGGCGTCTGCTGGAAGACGGCCTCGGTGCACCAGAAGCAACCGGCGCCCAGGGTGATCGTTTCGGTGTTGGCGGAAGCGGAATTGGTCATGGCAGCAGCAGGGGTTGAGGTCGCGACGGAGGCGGATTCCGTCTGGTTGCGGCATGCCGCCCAAAACAGCGCGCCGAACATCACCGGCAAGAACGACAGAAGGCGGACAAGTTTCACGACGACAGGTTTAGCCCGAATCGCGCCCCTTACAACTGCCCGCCGCGAGAAACTCCGCGACTGACCACTGACCACTGATCCCAGATGCCGGATCTCACACCCGGGTGCCGGACGGAAGCAGGTCGCGTCTTTTCAAGGCCGCGCAGGTGACGGTAGTTTCTCTGCCCCTTTGATGAACTCGGTTTTCCATCCCGGCCAACGCTGGACGAGCGACAGCGAGCCGGAACTCGGGCTCGGCTCCGTGCTGAAGTGCGACGGACGCGCGGTGACGGTCGTGTTTCCGGCGAGCGGCGAGACGCGGCAATACGCGGCGGACAACGCGCCGTTGCGGCGGGTGAAGTTCCGCGCGGGCGACACGATCGGCTCGCGCGACGGCGCGTCCTTCGCGGTGCAAGCGGTGGTCGAACGCGGCGGCCTGCTCCATTACCGCTCGGCTTCGGGCGAGCTGTGCGAGACGGAGCTGAGCGACGCGATCAGCTTCAACTTGCCGGAGGAACGGCTGCTCGCCGGTCGCGTCGATCCGACGGAACTCTTCGACCTGCGCCTGGCCGCGTTGCGCCAGCAATACCGCCGTCGCCTCTCGCCCGTGCGTGGCTTCGTCGGCGGGCGCATCGACCTCATCCCGCACCAGC
>CBFGQE010000255.1:0-5062 GCA_965650815.1 uncultured bacterium | reverse complement strand
TCCCGCAGTAGGGCCACGAACGCATCGGCGGTGGCCAGCGGACTGGGGAGATACGAGATGCCTTTGAGGCCGGGGCCGGTGGGATTGTAGCGGAGAAGGTTCACGTGCATTCGCCGGGAACCGAGCAAATCGGCCAATGCGTGAGCCTGTTCTGGCGAATCGTTCACGCCGTCGAGCAGGCAATACTGGATCGTCACTGGCCGACCGCGCACGGCTTGGAAACGGTCCGCCGCCGCGAGGATGTCGGAGATGGGATACCGCCGCCCCATCGGCAACAGGCGCGCGCGGGTGGCGTCGTCGGGAGCATGGAGGGAAACGGCGAGATTGAAGGAAGGCCGTGTAGCGGTCAGCGCTTCGATGCCCGGCACGATGCCGACGGTGGAGACGGTGATCTGCCGCCAGCCGAGCGCGCCGAGGCGGTTGTCGGCCATCCGCTCCACGGCCGTGAGCACGTTGTCGAGGTTGAGCAACGGTTCGCCCATGCCCATGAAGACGAGCGTTTGCAGGCGGCGCCCGGTGTCCAGCGCTTCGCGGCGCAGGGCGAGGAATTGCTCGACCATTTCCGCAGTGGAGAGGTTGCGCTCGAAACCGGTCTTGGTCGTGGCGCAGAAGTCACAGCCCATCGCACAGCCGACCTGCGACGAGATGCAGCCGGCAGCGCGGTCGGCCCGGTAGTCCGACATCAGGACGGACTCGACTGTGCGGCCGTCATGCAGGCGGAGCAGGAGCTTGCGCGTGCCGTCGGCGGAAACCTGGCGCGTGGCGAGATTCGTCGCGGCCGGGGGAAGTTCCGCGCTCAGGCGGTCCAGCAATCCCCGGGGCAAACCGAGCTCTGTGGAATCGAACTCTCCGCCCCCGGCATGGAACGCCCGCAGCAGCCGCCCGGCGTGCGAGGGCTTCGCGCCCCAGCCAACGAGCCGCTGCTCAAGCTCGGCAAGGCCGGTGTGGGCTAGGGCGACGGTCATGTCCGGAGTCAGTCATGGAACAAGGTCAAAGCCAAGAGCCTATCAACCCGCGCGGATAGACCGAATATGCGCCGGAGCTTTGTCCGCTGCCGGGCGGGCATCGTGGTTCTGCCGCTTTCCCTGGCCGTTTCACCCGGCCGGGTGATGGACGGTGGCGGCCCGGGATGGAGTAGAACTGGACGGTTTTGGACCCCGCCGGGGTTCCCAAACCGCCTCAAAATAACCCATGAAAACGACATTCCCGCATTCCCGTCCCGTTTCCGGTCGCTGTTTCGCGCTGGGCGCGATCCTCGGCCTCGCCGCCCTCGGTGCTTCGAGCGCTTCCGCAGCTACCATTTCCCTAGGAGCCAGCGACGGCTTCGGCGCTTCCTCGTTTGCCTCGGGCTTGAACTGGGTGGGCGGCGCGGCTCCGACCGCGGGCAATGACTACCAGACCGGCAACTTCCGCCTCCGCACCCCGGCCGACGGCAACAGCTATGTCTTCGCGGGCGACTCCCTCATCGTCAACGACACCGCGCACAGCGGCACTGGCCTGACCTACAAGGGCACCGGCACCGCCGGCGTGATCACGGTCAACAACCTGGTCCTGGCCGGTGGCATGATCGACCACCTGAACGGTGCGGGCGACATCTTCCGCCTCGCGGGCAACATCAGCGTCACGGCCGATTCCGTGATCCACTCCAAGCAGGGCCCCACCGACATCAGCGCCGTCATCAGCGGTTCGTCCGACATCACGGTGCTGGCCTCCGACGGAGTCGGCCGCATCCTGACCTTCTCGGGGATGAACACCTTCACGGGCGACATCATCACCACCACGGCGTTGAGCCAGTTCACCCTTGCGGCCACCGGCGGCCTGACCTTCGACATCGGGGCCAATGGCGTGAACAACAGTGTTTCCGGCGGCGGAACGGCCGTGTTCGACGGCACGTTCAGCTTCGACCTCGCCGACGCGGGAACGACCGTGGGCGACAGCTGGAGCATCGCCACCGTCACCGCCCAGACCTTCGGCGGAACCTTCGCCGTGGACGGCTTCTCGAACGACGGCGGCGGCCTCTGGTCGAAGTCGGAGAACGGGGTCGTGTATCAGTTCAATTCCGGCAACGGCACCTTGGCCGTCGTGCCCGAGCCCGGCACGACCGGCTTGGCGCTGGTCGGAGGAACGGCGCTCGTGGCCGCGCTGCGCCGCCGCCGGAACTGAGTCCTTTTCCCGTTTCGCCGCCGTCGCTGCGCCGGGGAGAAGCCCACTGGGTTTCTCCCCGGTTCCCTTTCGGTCGATGATGCGGATCGAGAAGTTCCCGCTTTCCGCCTTCGGAAGCCCCCGCCTATTTTCCCGCCCATGCGAATTTTGACCGGCATCCAGCCTTCGGGCGCGCTGCACCTCGGCAACTACTTTGGTGCGATGCTCCCGGCCATCGAACTGCAGGAGCAGGGCGAGGCCTTCTATTTCATCGCCGACTACCATTCGATGACCTCGCTGGCGGACCCCAAGCTCCGTCGCCAATACACGTTGGATGTCGCCCTGGATTTCCTGGCGTGCGGCTTGGACCCGGCCAAGGCGGTCTTCTGGCGGCAGTCGGATGTGCCCCAAGTCACGGAGATTGCCTGGCTGCTGAGCACCGTAACCCCGATGGGCCTGCTGGAGCGCGCCCATAGCTACAAGGACAAGAAGGAGAAGCTGGCCTCGGGTGATCTGGACAAGGTGAACCACGGGCTCTTCGCCTATCCCGTGCTGATGGCGGCGGACATTCTGGCCTTCGACGCGAACGTGGTTCCCGTCGGCAAGGACCAGAAGCAGCACCTGGAAATGACCCGCGACATGGCGCAGAAGTTCAACCAAGCCTACGGCCAGACGTTTGTTCTGCCGGAACCGCGTATCCAAGAGACCGTCGCTGTCGTGCCCGGAACGGACGGGCAGAAGATGTCGAAGAGCTACGGCAACACCTTGGAGATCTTCGGCGAAGAAAAGGCGCTGCGGAAGAAGGTCATGTCCATCGTCATGGACAGCCGCACCCCGGCAGAGCCCAAACCGGACGCAGACAAGAACGTCATCATCCAGCTTTTGAAGTTGATCGCTCCGGCCAAATTGGCGAACGAGACGGAGGAGAAGCTACGCGCGGGCGGATTTGGCTACGGAGACCTGAAGAAGACCTTCTTCGAGCACTACTGGAACTATTTTGCTCCGGCCCGGGCCAAGCGCGCGGAACTGGCGGCCAATCTGGATCACGTCGAGCAGGTGCTCCGCACGGGCGCAGCAAAAGCTGGTTCCGTGGCGTTAACGGTCACGAAACGCGCCAAAACAGCATGCGGACTCAGCGTGTGAAGAGCTGAGTATCAGACCCTGAGCCGGAGGCGGATTCCGGCGTCATTGCGTTGGTTTCCCCAGGCTGGTTCACCGAACCAGCGGACCCCAAAGGACGTTGCGCCTCCGCCACTCGACCGGCTTGAGCGCGGCGGGAGCGGGCGGACTGCAATGTCGAATCTACCGCTAGCAGTAGTGACAAAGGAGAGACAGGCTTTCTCATTTGTGTGAAAAGACCGTAACACAAGTTGCTACGTCGCTGGCGAGGATTTTTTTGCCTCATTGAGCGACACGCAGTCCAGAAATGAAACTGATCCGTCCAAAAGATAGGCGAATCAGCGACGGGTTGTCCCTCGGCCTGCCGGGACTTGTCCTAGGTGTGGAGGTGGAGGAGAAGCGGAGAGCCTGCTTCAGGCCGACTTCGATTCCGGGCGTTCGGCCAAGCTGTGGGCATCGACCGCTTCTTGGATCGGCCGGAAATTGCCTTCTTCGCAACAATGCACAAACCCTTCGGTCACGGACTTCAGTTCCTCCCAACGCGCGCGGATGGACTTGGCCTCCTTGTGACTGATGTGATTGTCGGCGGCGGCGGTAGCGATAACGGAAAGAAGGTCGGCAAACTCCTGCACGATCTGGTTCGTGGCGGGAATGACGTAGAAGGGGTGGGGCCACTTCTTCTTGGGGTTCTTCATGAAGAACCCGTCGGCCCGTTCGGCGAGCCACTGGACGATCTGGTCGTTCTTGGTCACGGCCAGCAACTGGGCGACGCGGTCGAGGGGGTTGGTGGCGCCGCTGCCGGATTGGTCGGCCTGTTCGGCCCACTTGTAGATGAGGGAAAGCGAGAGGCCCATCTCGGCGGAGATTTCCTTGGGGCTGGTCTTTTGGAAGATCTCGCGCAGCAGCTCGTGGGATTCCATGGGCGTCGAGCTTGGAAACGGCCGGGGGCGCTGGCAAGCACCGACCTTATTTTGGCGGGAAGTTCCCGTTTGTCGGGGCCTCGATCTGGTCTAGCCTCGGCCGGTCATGACGTCGCCGCTGCTGCTGCTCTCCACCGATTTCGACGGAACCATCTTTGCCGAGTTCGAGAATCCCCCCGTGCCGCCCCGGCTGGAACGGCTGATCGCACGGCTCCAGGCGGCGGGGGGCAAATGGGCCATCAATACCGGCCGGGAAATGGGCAGCCTGATGGAGGCGCTGGGAAGGGCGCGGCTTTCCGTGAAGCCCGACTTCCTCGTCCTGGTGGAACGGGAAATCTTCCTGCACGAAAACCAGCGCTACGTGGCGCTCAAGGAGTGGAACGACGCCTGTGAACGCGATCACGCCGAGCTCTTTGCCCGGGTGAAACCCGAGGTGCCCCGGCTCTTCCAGTGGGTCGAGCAACGTTTCCAGGCCACGCTCTACGAAGATCCCTGGTCCCCGTTCTGCCTCATCGCCCAATCCGCCGCCGACGCCGAAGCGGTGCACCAATACCTCGACGGGTTCTGCGCAGAAGTGCCGGGCCTGGTGGTGGTGCGAAACGACGTCTATGTGCGCTTCAGCCACGCGGCCTACAACAAAGGCACGGCGCTCCAGGAACTGGCACGTCGCCTGGGCATCGGTCCCGCGAACATCCTCGCGGCCGGCGACCACATGAACGACATCCCCATGCTCCAACCCGAAGTGGCCGGCCGCCTGGTCACCCCGCTCAACGGCATTCCCATGATCCGGCAACTGGTCCTGCGCCACGGCGGCTACGTGGCCACCCAACACTGCGGCCACGGCGTCGCCGACGCGCTGGAAACGGTGCTGGGAAGAGAGG
>CBFGQE010000254.1:0-5070 GCA_965650815.1 uncultured bacterium | reverse complement strand
AGGCTCCGCGCTCCGGGCTTTCCAGCCTCAGCCCCGTCCCCTGGAAACAGCAGCAGCCCAAAAAATCAGGGCTTCCGGTCGCCCGGAAGCCCTGTCGAAAACCGGCACCGCCTGCGGCGCTTTACTTGAGGTTCTTGGGGTTCAGTCCTTGGAGATCCTTCGGCAGGAAGATGCCGTCCTTGCGGATCAGTTCGCCGTCGAACCAGACCTCGCCGCCGCCCCATTCGGGACGCTGGATGAGCACCATGTCCCAGTGGACGGCCGACTTGTTGCCGTTGCCGACGTCCTCATACGCCTGGCCGGGGGTGTAGTGGAGCGAGCCGGCGATCTTCTCGTCGAAGAGGATGTCGCACATCGGGTTTTCGATCCACGGGTTGAAGCCGAGGGAGAACTCGCCGATGTAGCGCGCGCCCGGATCGGTATCGAGGATCTCGTTGAGCTTCTTCTCCGCGCCGCCGGCGCAGGTGGCCTTGATGATCTTGCCGTCGGCCAGCTCCAGCCGGATGCCCTCGAACTTGGTGCCCGCGTAGAGCGTGGGGGTGTTGAACTGGATGACGCCGTTGGAGGACTTCAGCGTGGGGCAGGAGAAGCATTCGCCGTCGGGGATGTTCCGCGTGCCCTCGCACATCTTCGCGCCGATGCCCTTGATCGAGAAGGTCAGGTCGGTGCCGGGGCCCTTGAGGTGGACCTTGTCGGCCTTGGCCATGCGCTTCTCCAGCGGCTTCATCGCCTTGGACATCTTGGCGTAGTCCATCGTGCAGACGTTGAAGTAGAAATCCTCGAAGGCCTCGGTGCTCATGTTCGCCGCCTGGGCCATGCTGGAGGAGGGCCAGCGGAGGACGACCCACTTGGTCTTGTTCACCCGGTAGTTGAGGAAGGGGCGCAGCGTCTTGGAATACATCTGCATCGTCTTCGACGGCACATCGGACGATTCGGAGGCGTTGGCGCTGCCGCGGATGGCGACGTAGGCCTGGCACTTCTTGATGCGGGCCATCTCGATCTCGTTGACCGTGGCGGCGTGGGTCTCGTCGGAGCCGAGCATCACCTCGCGCATGACCTTGGAGTGGCGGCACTCGACCAAGGGGATGCCGCCGGCGTCGCGGGCCGCGCGCATGAGGGCGACCGTCATCTCGTCCGGCACGTCGATCATGTCGAGGAGGATGGTCTCCCCCTTCTGGAGGTCGGTGGAGTATTGGATGAGGAGTTTGGCCAGCTTGGTCAGGCGCGGATCGGTCATAGCGTGAGGAAAGTGTCCGGCCTACCTTGGTCAGGATTAAAGGCAAAACTGCGTGTTCACGGCCCCGACACGCTGGCCGCATGTCCCCAAAACGCGCTACGGCAAGGGCTTTGACAGACCGGGCATTTGTGGCTTCCGCGACGGCTCCTGCGGAAACCTGCCGGAGCGGCGTTCCGCCTCAAGCACGGGGCCGTTCTTCCGATACTTCTGTGTCCACTGTTTCAACGGCTGCGTGATCCCGAACCGGTCCTTTCACCGCCTGAAAACCCGAAATCCCATGACCCTGAAGAACAAGTTGCTCCTGCTCCTCTCCCTGCCGCTGGTCGGGGCGTGCCTGCTCGGCGGGCGCATCGCGTTCGAGAAGTGGCTCGTCTTCCGCGCCGGCGCGGCGCTGGAAAAGAACGCCGCCCTGCTCAACCAGTTCGGCACGGTCGTGCATGAACTCCAGAAGGAGCGGGGACGTTCCGCCGTTTTCCTCGGCAGCCAAGGGGCCAAATTCTCGGTGGAGCTGCCCGCCCAACAACGGGCCACCGACGCCGAAATCGTCCGGCTCCGCCAGTTGTTGTCGGTTTTCGACGCCTCGGGGCTCGGGGCCGACGGCAGGACCCGCTTCGACACCGGACTGGATGCTTTGGAGCGTCTCGTCACGGAGACGCGGCGCTCCATTCTTTCGACCAATCTGACCTCGGCGGAATCGACCGGACACTTCACCCGCACGATCGCCTCCCTGCTGGAAGTCGGCGACGCGGTTTCCCACCTCGTGCAGGACGCTGCGGTCGCCCGTGGCATGGCGGGGTATCTCGGCTACCTCCAGGCGAAAGAGCAGACCGGCGTCGAACGGGCTGTGCTCGCGGGCGTGTTCAGCGCGGACAAGTTTACCGGGGATGCGCTGAACAAGTTGAACCAGGTGACGGCCGCGCAGGAAACCTACCTGCGGGTGTTCGCCAGTTTCGCCACGTCCGAACAGGTCCGCTTCCATCATGACCAAGTCCGGGGCGCGGCGTGCGACGCGGTCGCCCAGATGAAACAGAAAGCCTTCGAGCTGGCGACCACCGGCGGCTTCGGCGTCGCCTCCCACGTCTGGTTCGACGCCAGCACCGCCAAGATCGACCTGATGAAGGTCGTCGAAAACCGCCTGGCCCAGGACTACCTCGCGACGACCGCCGAAACGAAGGCCGCCGCTTGGCTGGCCCTCCTTCTCTCCGGATCGCTCACCGCCGGACTGGCCGTGGCGACGCTCGTTTTCGGGCTGTGGACCATCCGCTCCATCACCGGGCCGTTGCGAAACGTCGTCTCCGGCCTGAGCGCCGGTGCGGACAACGTGGCTTCCGCCTCCGGCCAAGTGGCCTCGGCCAGCCAGTCCTTGGCGGAAGGGGCGAGCCAACAGGCGGCCAGCCTGGAAGAGACCGGAGCCTCGCTCGAGGAGATCTCCAGCATGACCCGGCGCAACGCCGACAACGCCGATTCGGCCAACTCCCTCTCCACCCAGACCCGCGCCGCCGCCGAAGCCGGGGCCAACGATGTCCGCGAACTCTCCGGCGCCATGGCCGAGGTGAAGACCGCCTCCGACGACATCGCCCGGATCATCAAGACCATCGACGAGATCGCCTTCCAGACGAACATCCTCGCCTTGAACGCCGCCGTGGAAGCCGCGCGGGCGGGCGAGGCTGGAGCCGGTTTCGCCGTCGTGGCCGACGAGGTCCGCAGCCTGGCCCAGCGCAGCGCCAAGGCCGCGCGCGAGACGGCCGAACAGATCGAGAATTCCATCCAGAAGAGCCATCGCGGCGCCGCCCTCAGCGAAAAGGTGGACAAGTCCCTCCAGGAGATCGTGCTCAAGGCCCGGCAGGTCGATGACCTCGTCGCCGAGATCGCCTCGGCATCCCGGGAACAAAGCCAGGGCATCTCCCAGGTGAACGACGCGGTCGCCCAGATGGACAGGGTCGTCCAGTCCACCGCCTCCACCTCCGAGGAAAGCGCCGCTGCGGCCGAGGAACTCAGCACCCAGGCCGTCGGGCTCAACGAGTCCGTGGCGGACCTGCTCCGCGTGATCGGCGAAGGAAGCGGCTCGCACACGCCCGGACACGCTTCCGTCCGCACCAACGCGGCCCGTCCCGCTGAACGAACCAAAAGCCGAACTAACGTCGGTGCCTCGACAACCCGCGAGGCGGCCCAGGCGGACGCAACGACCTTCTGATCCGGACCAGGACGGCGCTTCCAGCCTGTCCAAGCAGTCTCCCCGGAGAGCATCGCCCGACAGCGGGTTCCTGGGCGGGACGGCGCGTTCGGATTTACCACGCCTTCCACGTCAGGCTGGAAGCTTGGCCTGCCATTGGAACGCACCGTTTCGCCTCACTCCGGCAGCTCCGGCGGCCGCATCCGTTGGCGCGTTTCGGTCAGCGATTCCAGGAACGCCTTGAGGTCGTCGAGGTCCTGGCGGTTCAGGCCGAGCGGCTGGAGAAGGTGGGACTTCGTGGGGAACAAGGGATCGTCCTTCTGCGACTCCTTCCGGCGCAGCGTGGGCATTCCGGCGTTGTAGAGGTTCAGCACGCCGTCGAGGTCGAAGAGCCCGTTGTGCATGTAGGGCGCGGTGCGGGCGAGGTTGCGCAGCGTGGGCGTGCGGAACGCGCCGACATCGACGGCGTTCGTGGTGACGCGGTAACGGCCCAAGTCCTCCAGCGCGCGGCCGTAGTAGCTCAGGCCCACGTCGTGGAACCGGCCGTCGCTCAGCGAGGGGCCGTGGTGGCAATTGGCGCAGCGAGCGGTGGTGCGGAAGAGATGCAGGCCGCGCAGCGCGGAATCGTCGAGCGCGTTGGTGTTGCCGCGCAGGAAGGCGTCGAACGGGCTGGCCCGGCTGGTGATGGTGCGGACGAAGGTGGCGATGGCCCGGGTGGCGCGCGGCAGCGTGACCTCCGGCGTGCCGAAGACCTCGGCGAACTCGTTCGTGTAGCCAGCGATCCCGCCCAAGGTTTCACGCAGATGCTCCAAACTGCTGCGCATTTCGTCCTCGTTGTTCAGCACCTCGTGGATCTGTTCCTCCAGCGAGTTGGACCGGCCGTCCCAGAAGAACGAGGTCTGGAGACCGACGTTCAGCAACGTGGGCGAATTGCGTTTCAGCTCCTTGCGCGAATGGCCGAACGACACCGTCCGTCCGTCGCCCCAGGCCAGATCCGGATCGTGGCAACTGGCGCAGGCGATCTGGCCCGAGCCGCTGAGCCGAGCGTCGAAGAAGAGCTTCTTGCCCAGCTCCGCCTTGGCCTCGCTGTAGGCATTGTTCGCGGGAAACGGCATCGCGGGCAGCAGCCCGAGCTCGACGTAGGACGCCTTCACCGAGTCGTCGAGCGTGGGCAACGGCCATTCGGCGGACGGCTTGGAATAGGCGGCGCGGAGTCCGGCCGTGAGGCGACGCAGCTCCTCGTCGGCAGGCAAAGGACGCGGCGGAAGACGACGCGCGGCGGGTGCGGCCTCCGGTCCATCGTCGGAAGAAGCGGGTGCGGTCCGGCGTGGCGAACGCAGCTCGGCGAACTTCGCCTTCTGTTCCACCGTGAGGATCTCGCCGATGCGCCGGTTCACCGCGCGGAACTTTTCGGCGAAGGCTTGGTTGGCGGCGCGTTTCTGGTCGGGCGGCACGTCGGAGTCGCGGGTCGCCCGCACCTCCGCCTGCGCGGCTTCGTAGTCGGCCTTAACCTGCTGGATCGCGGCGCGCTGTTCCTCGGTGAACGCGAGTTCCTCCGCGTAGTCCCAGACCTGGCGAAGGGCCGGGGTGGAGTTGGTGGAAGGTGTGTTGGTTTGCGCGAAGGTTTCGCGCGCCGAAACGAAGGCCCAGCACATCATGG